>JAHHSF010000117.1 GCA_020025375.1 Oscillospiraceae bacterium
GAGAAGGTCGGTGACTGGCAGGGGCCAGGCGAGGTCCCGGAAATTTTCACGGCTGATGAGGGTAGTGGCATCCGGCTTTTTGTAGTCGCTCCCCAGCTTGGCGAAGACCTTGTTAAAGGAGACACCCACTGACACAGTGAGGCCCAGTTCTTCCTTCATCCGGTGTCGAATTTGGTCGGCCAGATCCACCGAATCCCCGCCGAAGAGGTGGAGGGAGCCGGTCACATCCAGCCAGCTCTCGTCGATTCCAAAGGGCTCCACCAGATCCGTATAGTGTCCCAGCAGGTTCCGGGCCAGTCCGGAGTAGACCTGGTATTTCTCGTGATGGGCGGGGAGAAAGGTGAGGTCGGGGCACTTCCGCTTGGCCTGCCAGAGGGTCTCGGCGGTCCTGACCCCAAACTTTTTGGCCGCTTCATTTTTGGCCAGGACGATGCCGTGGCGACTGTTGGGGTCACCGCAGACCGCCACGGGCTTGTCCCGAAGCTCCGGGTGGTCCAGAAGCTCCACCGAGGCGTAAAAGCTATTCAAGTCCACATGCAGGATGACCCGGTCCACGGCGAGTGCCCCCTTTCTGCGCCTTATTATAACAAAACGAACGTTCGATTACAAGAGGGGGAAAAAGGCCCCGGAAATTTTCCGGGGCCCTGAAAAATCAGACATTATTTTCCGCCTTCTGGGGGATGTGCATGGGCTTGGCGTGGATGATATGGCGGGAGACCGCCTTGTAGACCAGGAAGGTAATGGCGGAGTTAATGCCCGCCTTAAGGAGGTTGAAGGGGAGGATAACGGGGAGAAGCATGGCATCCACCGCTTCGGTGGGGGCCCCCATGAAGTGGGGGGTGATGAAGTGGTTGGCCGCCATCATCACGAGGCCCATGGCAAAGGTGCCGCAGACCAGGCCCAGCACCGCGCCGCCCCGGGTGTGCTTCACCTGGTAGATGGAGCTGGAAATCAGGACCAGGGTGCCGGTGGCGATGACGTGCATGAGAAAGCCGTAGATGCCGTCGCCCCCCAGGAAGAAGGCCTGGATAAAGGAGGCAGCCAGGGTGATGACGAGGCCAGGGATGGGCCCATAGGCGAAGGCGCCCACCAGGATGGCCACATCGGCGGGATCGTACTGGAGGAAGGTGGCGGCGGGGAAGAGGGGGAAGTGGACTAGGGTGATGAGGACGGCACCGATGGCGGTGAGCATGGCCATGACGGCCAGCTTTTGGGTTCTTTCTGTCATAAAAAAGACCTCCTAAAAGTAGTAACACCCGAAAAATCTGTCTTCCGGGTGTTAAAACATAAGGAGGGTGCGTTTTAACACACATCTTCTTCCATCCAGACTTCGCGCAAAGCGCGTTACTGTCGGTCCCGGAGCTGCACCGGGTCAGCAACAAGAAATACTGGCAATCCAATATGAGCACTGGATTACCAACAGGTCTCGTTGGTCGCGGACTATACCGCCGGTCGGGAATTTCACCCTGCCCTGAAGACATTTCATTCAGTTGTCCTACCCTTATTATACTAATTTACTGAAAAATTGCAAGAGGAAATTAAAGAATACATTAGAACAAATATTCTATTTTTTTCTTGACAGCATAGGAAAAGCAAGGTATCATAAAGGGGAGAAAGGGGGGGCGAAGGATGTACCAGCGAGAGATCTCCTGTTGTTTTACCGGGCATCGGCCCTCCAGACTGCCTTGGAAAGAGCGGGAGGAGGACGAGCGCTGTCTGGCCCTGAAGGCGGAGCTGGACCGGCGAATCCGTGCTATCTATGATAGGGGCTACCGTCACTTCATGTGCGGCATGGCCCTGGGGTGCGACCTCTATTTCTGCGAGGCCGTCCTGGCCCTCCGGGAGGAGCACCCCGACGTGCGGGTGGAGGCCGCCATCCCCTGCCAGAGTCAGCCCGACCGCTGGTCACCCGGGCATCAGGCCCGTTACCGCGCCCTGCTGGACCGTTGCGATTGGGAGACGCTGGTTCAGCGGCACTATGACCCAGGCTGTATGGTGCGCCGCAACCGCTACATGGTGGACCACGCCTCCCTGGTCCTGTCGGTTTTTGACGGCACCTCGGGCGGGACCATGGGGACCTTGGCCTATGCCCTGGGAGAGGGAATTGAGACAGATATTATTGATTTGAATCAATATTTGTGAAGTTGGGCTCCCTTTCAAGAGGGAGAAAATGTGCCAGACCACCCCGGAATCCTGTCCCCGGTATGGGGCCATAAGAAAAAACGGAAGCGTAACTTGCATTACGCTTCCGTTTTGTTTTACAGGGCCCGGAGGACCAGCTTATTGTCCTCCACGTCCACCTCCATGTGGGAGATGGGGCTCATATAACTCTCGATAAGTTTGGTGGCGATGGGGTCCTCCAGTTCCTTCTGGATGAGGCGGCGGAGGTTTCGGGCGCCGTAGGCAGTGGAGTAGGACTTGTGGACCAGCCAGTCCACGGCCTCGGGCTTGAGAATGAGGGTGATGCCCTTGCCGTTCAGAACGCCGATGAGTTCATCCAGCATGATTTTGGCGATGCCCTTGAAATCAGCCTCGGTGAGCTGGTTAAAGTAGACGATCTCGTCGATACGGTTCATGAACTCGGGGCGAAGGAATTGCTGGAGGGCCTTGATGGCCTTCTCCTTCCCGACCTGATTGGCGGAACGGTCAAAGCCCACGGAGACGGTCTTGTTCTCGCTCCCGGCGTTGGAGGTCATGACAATGACGGTGTTCTCGAAGTTCACGGTGCGGCCCTGGGCATCGGTGATTCGACCGTCGTCCAGCACCTGGAGCAGGACGTTGAGCACGTCGGGGTGGGCCTTTTCGATCTCGTCGAAGAGGACCACGGAGTAGGGCTTGCGGCGAATCTTCTCGGTGAGCTGGCCTGCCTCGTCATAGCCGACATAGCCTGGGGGGGAGCCGATGAGGCGGCTCACGGAATGTTTTTCCATAAATTCCGACATATCCAGGCGGATGAGGGATTCGGGGGCGTTGAAGAGGTCGGCGGAGAGCTGCTTTACCAGCTCGGTCTTGCCCACGCCGGTGGAGCCCACGAAGAGGAAGGAGACCGGCTTCCGCTTGGCTGAGATGCCCACCCGGTTGCGGCGGATGGCGGCGGCCACGGCGTGAACGGCCTCGTCCTGACCGATAATGTGGGTCTTCAGGCGGCTTTCCAGCTGAGCCAGCCGGGCGTACTCCGCCTCCTGAATCTGAGCGGCGGGAATCTTGGTCCAAAGCTCGATGACCCGGGCCAGGCTCTCCACCGTGAGGGCGGGGGTGGAATGGGGCTCAAGCTCGGTCCGCTCGGCAGTGAGTTGGAGTTCCCGGCTCTTCAGCTCAGCCAGGCGCTGATAGGCCTTTTCCACTGTGGCAGTCTGCTCGGGGGTGGGATTCTCCGGGTTCTGGCTGGTGATGGCCAGGGTGGCCTCCCGCTCCTTGGCGTAGTCGGCCAGTTCCTTGTCGATCTCGCTCATCCGGGCGAGCGGCTTGTTCTTCAGGTTCGCGTCGGAGGCCGCCTCATCAATGAGGTCGATGGCCTTGTCAGGGAGGAAGCGGTCGGTGATGTACCGCTCACTCATGGTCACAGCCAGGCGGCAGATCTCCGGGGAGATGGTGACGTGGTGGTACTGTTCATAATAGGAGGCGATGCCCTTCATGATCTCCACCGCCTCGTCAATGGAGGGCTCGTTCACGGTGACAGGCTGGAAACGGCGCTCCAGGGCGGCGTCCTTTTCGATGTACTTGCGGTACTCGGTAAAGGTAGTGGCACCGATAACCTGAATCTCCCCCCGGCTGAGGGCGGGCTTGAGAATGTTGGCGGCGTTCATGGAGCCCTCGGCATCCCCGGCCCCCACCAGGTTGTGAACCTCGTCGATAACCAGGATGATGTTGCCCAGCTTTTTGACCTCCTCGATGAGGCCCTTCATTCGGGACTCAAACTGGCCCCGGAACTGGGTCCCCGCCACCAGGGCGGTAAGGTCCAGAAGGTGGACCTCCTTCTCCTTCAGCTTATAGGGCACGTCCCCGGCATGGATGCGGAGGGCAAGACCCTCGGCAATGGCGGTCTTGCCCACGCCGGGCTCACCGATGAGACAGGGGTTGTTCTTCTGG
>JAHHSF010000118.1 GCA_020025375.1 Oscillospiraceae bacterium
ACCCACGCGACCAGCTTGGAAGGCTGGGATTCTACCATTGAACTACACCCGCATCTGGGGACTCATCCTTGCGATTGTCAGCTTGAATATGATAGCACACCTGGTCCTTTTTGTCAATCCCTTTTTCCCCTGAACTTGGAGAAAAACGAAAAACCGCCGGGCGGCAGCCTTGGATCACAAAACCCCAATCCAGCACAAGGCTGAATTGGGGTTTTGGGTCATTCTTTTTATTTGCATCTACTTTTCCAGATCGTAAATCGCCCATGCGGTTTTCGGCTTTATGAAGTCCGCCCTGACACGCCGGGCGTTTTGCGCCTGGATTTAAGCCTCGGTCTTGGGCTCTTCGCCCTTCTCCTCGGCCTTGGGAGCCTCAGCCTTGGGAGCCTCAGCCTTGGGCGCGGCAGGAGCCGCCTTAGGGGCCGGAGCGGGCTTGGGCTCGGGAACCACGCCGTCCACGGTGATCAGCTTCCGGGGGCACTTTTGGGCGCAGATGCCACAGCCGACGCACTTGTCGTAGTCGATCTTAGCCAGGTTATTCTCCACCACGATGGCCTCCTTGGGGCAGGCCTTGGCGCAGAGGGAACAGCCGATACAGCCGTCGTCGCAGTTCTTGCGGGTATCCACACCCTTGTCCCGGGAGGAGCAGGTGATGGCAACGTGCTTTTTGGTCTTCATGGGGACCAGCTCAATGATGTGCTTGGGGCAGATGGCTACGCACTTGCCGCAGGCCACGCACTTCTCCTCGTCCACCTTAGCCACGCCATCCACGATGTGGATCGCGTCGAAGGGACACTCGGACACACAGGTGCCAAAGCCCAAGCACCCGTACTGGCAGTCCATGGCACCACCGCCCAGAGAACGGGAGGCGGCCAGACAGTCATGCAGGCCGACGTAGTCGTAACGCAGGTGGTTACAGCCACCGCCGGAGCACTGGACCTGGGCGATCTTTTTCACGGAGTCACCGGCGGAAACCCCCATGATCTCAGCAATCTGAGCCGCCACGGCGGCACCGCCGGCGGCGCAGGCGTTGACAGGGGCCTCACCCTTGACAACAGCGGCGGCATAGCCGCCACAGCCGGGGAAGCCGCAGCCACCGCAGTTGGCGCCGGGCAGACAGCCGGCGATGGCCTCCTCACGAGGGTCCTTCTCCACGGCAAACACCTTGGCAGCGTAGCCCAGAACAAGGCCAAACGCGGCACCCAGAGCGCCAAGAACAGCAACGGCCTTAACGACCAACATCAATTCTTCACTCATTCTCTACGCCCCCCTTAAAAAATCTTCAGGCCGGAGAAGCCCATGAAGGACAGGGCGATCAGGCCGGCGGCCACCAGGGCGATGGGGAAGCCCTCAAAGCTCTTGGGGCACTCGGAGAACTCCATCCGCTCACGAACGCTGGCGAACAGAACAATGGCCAGGAGGAAGCCCATACCGCCAGTAACGCCGTAGACCACACTCTCGATGAAGCCATAGCCATTCTGGGTATTCTGCAAGGCCACACCCAGCACGGCGCAGTTGGTGGTGATGAGGGGCAGGTACACGCCCAGGGCCTCATACAGGGCGGGCATGGCCTTCTGCAGGAACATTTCCACAAACTGGACCAGGGAGGCGATGACCAGGATGTAAGCCAAGGTCTGGAGATAGGTCAGGCCAAGGGGCTCCAGCAGGAAGCGGTTGACCGCCCAGGTACAGATGGAGGCCACGCCCATGACGAAGATAACGGCCATACCCATGCCGGCGGCGGTATCCACCTTCTTGGAAACGCCCATAAAGGGGCAGATGCCCAGGAACTGGGCAAAGATGAAGTTGTTGACCAGAATGGCACCCAGGGCAATGGTGATGATATTCTCAAAGTCCATTACTTGGTCACCTCCTCTTTCTTATCATCCTTCTTAGGCTTGTTCAGGAAATACTGCATGGCGGCAATGACGCAGGCCAGGGTCAGGAAGCCGCCGACGGGAAGGATCATGCCCAGAGCGCCCACACCCTCGGGAAGGATGCGAATACCGTCGGGAGCCAGAACGCCGGTGCCAAAGGTACCGTTGCCCAGGAACTCACGGATCACGCACATGATGACCAGGATGACGGTGTAGCCCAGACCCTGGAAGATTCCGTCCAGCGCGGAAGCGGCCACGCCGTTTTTGGAGGCGAAGCCCTCGGCCCGGCCCAGGATGATACAGTTAACCACGATCAGAGGGATGAAGAGGCCCAGGCTCTCGGACAGAGAGGGCAGATAGGCCTTCAGGGCCAGCTCAACAATGGTGACGAAGCCGGCGATGACCACGATGTAGCAGGCAATACGAATCTTGTTGGGGATGATCTTCCGCAGGACGGAGATAAAGATGTTGGACAGGGTCAGGATGACCAGAACCGACAGGCCCATGCCGATGCCGTTAAACATGGTGGTGGTGATGGCCAGCACCGAGCACATGCCCAGCAACTGGACGGTAACGGGATTCTGATGGATGAGACCATCCATGAATTGCTTTTTCACGTTCATGTTCGTCTCCTCCTTTAACCCATGCTGGCGGCGGCGGCAACGGCGGAATTGACACCGTTACAAACCGCCCGGGAAGTAATGGTGGCGCCGGTGATGGCGTCGATGGAGCCGCCGTCCTTGGTGACAGCGGCGGTGCCGGTCAGACCGGCAAACTGGCCTTTGAAGGCGTCCTTGCCGGCGTTGGCACCCAGACCGGAGGTCTCGGCGGTCTTGACAACCTCCACACCGGTGACGGTGCCAGCGGGATCCACGCCCACCATGATGGACAGGGTACCGCTGAAAGAGCCGCCGGGAGAAACCTGGATCACGTAACCGGCATCGCCGGCCTTGTAAACTGCGTTCACAGTGGTGTCGTCGCCGGTGTACTCCACCTTCTCATAGGCGTCGGCGGGAAGCACTGCGGCCATGGCCCGCTCGTTCTTGGCCTTTTCATTGGCCAGGATGGCGGGGGTGGTGACCATATTCACCAGGCCCAGAAGCAGAGCGGTAATTGCGCTGATGGCGAAGAGGATGATGACCAGCTGAGCCATACCGGGCTCCTTTTTGGTCTCAACAGCCTTGGTCTCACTCATTTGGACGCCCCCTCCTTTGCAGCAATTTTCTCAGCCTTGGCCTTTTCCTTGGCGGCCTTGCGCATTTCGGCGGTAACGCCAAAACGGGCGGGCTTGCAGGACTTGTCAATGAGCCAAGCGCAGACGTTCATGATGAGGATGGCGTAGGAAACGCCCTCGGGATAGCCACCGAAGTAGCGGATAAAAACGGTGAGCAGACCACAGCCGATGCCAAAGACCACCTCGCCCTTCTGGGTACAGGGGCTGGTGACATAGTCGGTGGCCATGAAGAAGGCGCCCAGCATCAGGCCGCCGGTAAACAGCTCGGCCAGCATCCACTCCACGCGGCCAACGCCGCCCTTGGGGAAGAGGAAGGTGAGCACGGCCACGGTGCCGATGAAGGCGGCGGGAATACGGATGCGGATGACGCCCCGGACGATGAGGTAGGCACCGCCGATGAGGAGCATCAGGGCGGAAACCTCACCGATGGTACCGCCGATGTTGCCGATGAACATGTCCATGAGGGAAGCCTCGGGCATGATGCCGGCGTGCATGAAGTCGGCGGACAGGGGGGTAGCGCCGGTGATGGCGTCCAGAATTTCGGTGGGCACGCTCATGCCGAGGGGTGCCTTGGTGCCGGCCTTGGCCCAGGTGGTCATAGCCACAGGGTAGCACAGCATCAGGAAGGCACGACCGGCCAGGGCGGGGTTGAGAAAGTTCTTGCCCAGGCCGCCGAAGAGCTGCTTGACCACCACGATGGCGAAGAAATCGCCGATGAGGAGCATCCAGTAGGGCAGGGTCACGGGGCAGACAAAGGCCACCAGCACACCGGTGACGGCGGCGGACAGGTCGGTCACAGAAGCGGGCTTCTTCATGAGGGCGCGGTAGCCCCACTCGAAGAACACACAGCCAATCACGGAGACCAGGGTGGCAACAAGGGCCCGAAGGCCGAAGAAGTAGACCGCCACGCACAGGGCGGGGACCAGGGCGATAAGCACGTCCAGCATCAGAGACTGGGTGCCGATGGGGG
>JAHHSF010000119.1 GCA_020025375.1 Oscillospiraceae bacterium
GGCTTTTCCGTGGCAGTAGTCTCCGCCCGGGAGGATGTGCCCACCCAGCTGGCCACCATGGACTTTGAGGTCCCGACCTTTGAGAAGAAGAGCCAGGGCCGCTTTCTCGTCCGTAAGTACGACACCTGGACCGGCGTGAAGGTGTGGGACGAGATCACCACCGGCCAGCCCCTCCCCGCCGCCGAGATGGAGAACTCCATGGACGTGCTGAAGAAGATGGTCAAGGATATGGATTTGGCCGACAAGAAGCTGGGCGTGGAGCTGGACTACCTCACCGTGGGCTATTATAACGGCCTGCGCCAGGCCTTTCCCGAGGCCAAGTACGAGAACATCTCCGACCTCTTCGTCTTTGCCCGAAGCGTAAAGACCCCCGAGGAGATTCAGATGTTCCGCACCCTCTGTCGGGCCGCCGACGAGGGGTTCACCGCCGTGAGCAAGATTGCCAAGGTGGGCGTGAGCGAGCGGGAACTGGTGGAGACCTTCCGCAAGACCGTCATTGCCTCCGGCGTAGCTGCTCCCAGCGCCTGGTCCATGTTTTCCACCGGTGAGGCGGGCGCCCGCCTCACCATCCCTGAAGAGAACATCATTCAGAAGGGGGACGTGGTGAAGTTTGACGCCGGCGTGAATGCCGAGTTTGACTTCTATACCACCGATACCTCCCGCTCCTGGGTCATGGAAGGGGCCGACCCCACCATCCTGAAGCTGAAGGACCGTCTCTACGAGGGACAGCGCCGGATGATCGCCGCCGCCAAGCCTGGCCTGCCCATGAACGAGCTGTTTCACATCGCCTATGACTACGTGAAGGAGGCCTTCCCCGCCTACCGCCGGGGGCATCAGGGCCACTCCATCAGCATGGGCCCTGCCACTGCCGAGGCCCCCTTTATCAACCCCACCACCACCCGGCCTCTGGAGGCCGGTATGATCCTGGCCATGGAGGTCCCCTGTTACATCTGCGGGGTTGACGGCTTCAACATTGAGGACATGGTCCTGATCACCGAGGACGGCTGTGAGGTCCTCACTCCCACCACCCCCCACTACCTTTAAAAATCAAAAAGGAGGAACTTTTCCATGAAAGTTCTGATCGTAGGCGGCGTGGCGGGCGGCGCCGGCACCGCCGCCCGCCTTCGCCGTAATGACGAGAAGGCCGAGATCATTCTCTTCGAGAAGGGGCAGTATATTTCCTTTGCCAACTGCGGCCTGCCCTACTACATCGGCGGTACCATCACCGAGCGGGAGAAGCTCCAGCTCCAGACCCCCGAGGCCTTCCACGCCCGCTTCAACGTGGACGTGCGGGTGAACAATGAGGTCCTGAGCGTAGACTCCGCCGCCAAGACCGTCTCCGTGAAGAATCACGCCACCGGCGAGACTTACACCGAGAGCTACGACAAGCTGGTCCTGTCCCCCGGCGCTTCCCCCATCCGGCCCAATATGCCCGGCATGGAGGACAACCACGTCTTTACCCTGCGGAACATCCCCGACACCTACGCCATCTATGACCATATCGAGCAGGACCGGCCCAAGACCGCCGCCGTCATCGGCGCGGGCTTCATCGGCCTGGAGATGGCCGAGAACCTGGCCCACCGGGGGCTGAAGGTCTCCGTGGTGGAGGCCGCCCCCCACGTCATGGCTCCCATCGACCTGGATATGGCCCATCAGGTCCACAACTACATCCGGGGTGCGGGCGTGGACCTTTACGTGGGTAAGAAGTGCGCCAGCTTTACCAAGGATACCGTGGTCCTGGAGGACGGCACCTCCATTCCTGCCGACATGGTCATCCTGAGCATCGGCGTCATGCCCGAGACCCGCTTCCTTCAGGGGAGTGGCGTGGAGCTGGGCAAGCGCGGCGAAATACTCATCGATGACAAGCTCCGCACCAGCGTGGCTGACATCTACGCCCTGGGCGACGCCGCCACCGTGAAGAACATTGTCACCGGGAATACTCAGGTCATCCCCCTGGCCGGTCCCGCCAACAAGCAGGCCCGCATCGTTGCCGATGTAATCTGCGGCAAGGACGCCCGGTACAAGGGGAGCCAGGGCACCTCCATTATGAAATTTTTCGATCTGGTGGTAGCCTGCACCGGTGAGAAGGAGGAGAGCCTGAAGGCAAACGGCATCCCATACCACAAGATTTTTACCGTCTCCGCCAGCCATGCCGGGTATTATCCCGACGGCACCCAGATGGTGGTCAAGACCCTCTTCGCTCCCGGGACCGGCAAGATTTTGGGCGCTCAGATCGTGGGCGGCGAAGGTGCGGACAAGCGCATCGACGACCTTGCCAACGCCGTCCGCTTCGGCATGACCGTCTATGACCTTCAGGAGATGGAGCTGGCCTACGCCCCCCCCTTCTCCAGTGCCAAGGACCCCGTGAACATGGTGGGCTTCGTGGGTCAGAACGTGCTGGAGGGCACCATGGTGCCCTTCTACGCCGAGGACGTGGCCAACATTCCCGCCGATGCCGTCCGTCTGGATGTGCGGAACCCCGAGGAGCTGGACGAGCTGGGAACCATTCCCGGCTTCGTGAACATCCCCGTCAACCAGCTCCGGGATCGCCTGGGCGAGGTGGACCTGTCCAAGGAAATCTACGTAAGCTGTCAGGTGGGCCTGCGGGGCTATGTGGCCCAGCGCATCCTGGCTCAGCGCGGGGCCAAGGTTCACAACCTGTCCGGCGGCTATACCCTGTACTCCGCCTATGCCAAGGACCAGGAGGGCCTGGCCGACGGTGAGCTGAAGAACTGCGCCTCCTGCGGCAAGCAGGAGAAGAAATAAGGAGGCCCCCATGCTGAACAACGCTACTTACGAAGCTTATGTCCGTATCCTGAAGACCGAGCTGGTCCCCGCTCTGGGTTGCACCGAGCCCATCGCCATCGCCCTGGCCGCTGCCAAGGCCCGGGAAGCCCTGGGGGCCATGCCCGAGAAAATCGTCGCTCGTTGCAGCGGCAACATCATTAAGAACGCCAAGGGGGTCATCGTCCCAACCACCGGGAACATGAAGGGCATCGACACCAGCGCTGTCCTGGGCGCCGTTGCTGGCGACCCCTCCCTGGACCTGGAGGTTTTGAGCAAGGTGGACCATGTGGCCCTGGAGAAGACCCGGGAACTTCTGGCCCAGGGTATCTGCGCCACCGAGATTTTGGACACTTCTGCCCAGCTCCACATCATCGTGGAGATGGAGAGGGAGGGCCACACCGCCCTGGCGGAGATCCGGGATGAGCACACCAACCTCATCCGCCTGGAGAAGGACGGCAAGGTCCTCTTCCAGAAGGAGGAGAAGGCCCTGTCCGAGAAGGCCGGGGACAACTCCGACCTGGACTTCCTGAACCTGGCTGATATCATAGCCTTTGCGGACACCGTGGACATGAAGGACGTGCGCGCTATGCTGGAGCGGCAGGTCACCTATAACCTGAAGGTCGCCCGGGAGGGTATGACTCACGCCTATGGCGGACGGGTGGGTTCTACCCTGATGCGCCACTACGGAGAGAACGTCCGTATCCGCGCCCGGGCCTTGGCCGCCGCGGGTAGCGATGCCCGCATGGGCGGTTGCGTCCTGCCCGTGGTCATCAACTCCGGCAGCGGCAACCAGGGCATCACCTGCTCCGTGCCCATCGTCGTCTACGCCCAGCACCTGGGCGTGGAGGACGAGGTCATGTACCGGGCCCTGGTGGTGAGTAACCTGGTGGCCCTCCTCCAGAAGCGGGGTATCGGTCGTCTGTCCGCCTTCTGCGGCGCGGTCTGTGCCGGTTGCGGCGCAGGCGCCGGCATCACCTATCTCCACGGAGGGGACTACGACACCATTGGCCGCACCATCACCAACACTCTGGCCAACGTGTCCGGCATCGTCTGCGACGGAGCCACGGGCAGTTGCGCCGCCAAAATCGCAGCCTCGGTGGACGCCGCTATTTTGGGCCATGAGATGTCCATGGACGGCAACACCTTCGGTGCCGGCGAGGGTCTGGTGATGGAGAACGTGGAAG
>JAHHSF010000012.1 GCA_020025375.1 Oscillospiraceae bacterium
GAAGATCACCTTCGCCAACGCCTTCGAGATTGCCGACGACGTACTCCGCCAGGCGGTGCAGTCCATCTCCGACCTCATCAAGAACACCGGCTTCATCAACCTGGACTTCGCCGATGTGTCCGCCGTCATGAAAAACGCCGGCATGGCTCACATGGGCGTGGGCCGGGCCGCCGGGAAGACCAAGGCCGAGGAGGCCGCCAAGATGGCTATCTCCTCCCCCCTGCTGGAGACCTCCATCAACGGCGCAAAGGGCGTGCTGGTAAACATCACCGGCTCCGTGGACATCGGCCTGGAAGAGGTGGAGACCGCCGCCGACCTGGTGCGCCAGGCCGCCCATCCCGAGGCCCTGATCATTTTCGGTGCCGCCTTTGACGACAGCTTGGACGACGAGATTCGGGTCACCGTCATCGCCACCGGCTTCGAGGAGGGGAACGGCAGGGAGGAGCCCAAGGAAGAGCCCAAGCCTGAGACCGCCGCCCCCGTGGCAGGGGACAAGGAAGAGGCCTCCAAGCTCCAGACCGAGGACGATGTGTTCGAGGACATCCTCCGCATCTTTGAGCGGGGCAAATAAGCAGAACAACAAACAGGTCCGGGTTTCCCCGGACCTGTTTTTCTATGTCACCCTTGCCATTCCCTTCTTTTTTCGGTTCATTGTAAAATCGAATTATCTCTGGAAAAAGGCTTCGATCTCCTCTTGGGAGGCATTGACACCCCCCTGAACAAAGTCTGGCTTTCCGCCGCCCCGGCCGTGGAGAGCGGTGTTCATCTCCTTGGTAAAGGCCCGTAAGTCACCCCCAGGCTGGCCCATGGCATACTGGAAGGTCCCCTCCGCTCCGGAAAAGACCGCCCCCCTGCCGCCGCACCGGGCGGCCAGGGCGATGGCCATACGGCGCACCCCATCGGGGCTGAGGCCCTGCCGGAAGAGAAGCACATCCCCCACCCCGGCGTAGGCCTCAGCCTCCCGGGCAAAGAGGACCTCCTCCCGCTCCACCAGCTGGCGGCGGACCTCGGCCAGCTCCTCCTTAAGGCGGGTCACGGCGGCCAGGGTCCCCTCCGGCTTCACAGAGAGAAGCTGGGCCACTTCCCGGTTCTGCTCCCGGTTCATAGTGAGATACGCCAGGGCCTTCCGCCCCGCCAGCATCTCGATTCGGACCCCCTCCCGGAAGGGCTGGACGGTGAGGAGCTTCACCAGCCCCACCTGTCCCGCCCGGAGAACGTGGGTGCCGCAACAGGCGCAGGTGTCGGCCTCGGGGAAGCGGACGATACGCACCGCCCCCTCCAACGCCTTTTTACTGCGGTAATCCAACGTGGCCAGCCCCTGGGCGTCGGGCCAGAGGACCTCCACCCCCCGGTCCTCCCAGATGCGCTGGTTGGCCAGAGCCTCCACCCTCTCCATGTCCTCCTGGCTGAGGGGACCGTCGAAGTCGATGGTCACATACTGGGCCCCCATGTGGAAGCCCACGTTGTTATAGCCGTATAGGCTGTGGATCAGGCCGCTGACTATGTGCTCTCCGGAGTGGGCCTGCATATGGTCAAAGCGCCGGGCCCAGTCCAGTTCCCCGGTAACGGTCTCCCCAACGGGGAGTGGCCCATCGCAGGTGTGCAGGATGGCTCCTTCTTTTTCATGGACGTCCAGGACCTTCACATCCCCCAGAACGCCCTGGTCGGCGGGCTGGCCGCCCCCCTCTGGATAGAAGGCGGTGCGGTCCAAGGTCACCAGGAAGCCCCCCTCCCCCTCCCGGCAGTTTAGCACGGTAGCAGTAAAGGAGCGGCAAAAGGAATCCGCGTAGTACAGCTTTTCGGTCTCCATGGGTTTCTCCTCCTAGGGAAAGAGCGCCGCGGCTTGCCGCGGCGCTCTTTTATTTTTCTTAATCTTCGTCTGCCTCGGCATCGTAAACTCTGCTCTGGCCAGAGGGAGCGGCGGGCACGCCACCAGCGGCAGCCCGGAAGCGGATGCGGGACTTCTTAATTTCGTCATAGGCCTCCGCCACCGCTTCCTCGGTACGCTTCAAGGCGTCCTCACAGTAGTCGTTGGCCGCCTTCTTCAGCTCCCGGCTGCGCTCCTCGGCCAGACGGAGCATCTCGTTGCTCTTCTGCCGGGCGGCATTCAGGACCTGGTCCTCCGCGATCATCTGCTTGGCCTTCTCCTCCGCCTGCTGACGAATGAGGTCGGCCTCCCGCTTGGTGGAAGCGATGTAATCCGCCCGGGAAGCCACCAGCTTCTGGGCCTCGGACAGTTCCACCGGGAACTGAGCCTTCAAATCATCCAACAGGTCCAGGGCGCGGTCCCGCTCAATGATGCACTTGTCACTGGACAGGGGTACGTTCTTCGCCTCTTCGATCATGCCGTAAAGCATATCCAACAATTCATCCACGCCACTGGCCATCAGTTTGTCCTCCTACTGTCGATTTTGGCCCTTACGTCGTCTACAATCTCCCGGGGAATGAAGTCCCGCAGGTCGGCCCCATAGTAGGCCATCTCCTTCACAACGGTAGAGCTGAGATAAGTATATTTCTCACTGGAAGTGAGAAACAGAGTATCGAGTCTGGGGTTGAGCTTGCGGTTGATAAGGGCCATCTGTGCCTCCTTCTCATAGTCGGAGACCGCCCGCAGGCCCTTGATAAGTGCCCGGGCCTTCTTCTTCTTCGCATAGGAAGCCAACAGCTCGGTGGAACAGTCTACCTCCACATTGGTCAGCCCCGCGCCGTCGATGACCCGCTGAATGAGGGCGGCTCGCTCCTCGTAAGGGAAGAGGCCGCTTTTCTCCGAATTCACCATGACGCACACGATGAGCTTGTCAAAGAGGACAGCCGCCCGCTTGATAATATTCAGATGTCCCAGGGTAATGGGGTCAAAGGAACCTGGATAAATGGCAGTTGTCTGCTGGGGCTGGGCCATTGGCTTCACGCCTTTCTGCGATAAACAGTCACCTTGATTTTGCCGTAATGATACTCCCGCCCCTTTTCATAGGGGGCGGGTAGCTCGGGCAGTTTCTTGTCCAAGGCGGTTTCGCAGACTATTATACCATTTTTCGTCACAATGTCAATCGCCGCAATGTTTGTAAGGCTGCGATCCATAAGGGGGCCTTCATAGGGCGGGTCCAGAAAGACCACGTCATACTTCTCCCGACACCCGGCCAGAAACGCCATGGCGTCCGAGGCCACGATCCGGGTCTTGTCCCCAAAGCCGCAGACCTCCACATTTTCCCGGATGATCTTCACGGCGGCGGGGTTGAGCTCCACCAGGGTGGCCTCGGCCGCCCCCCTGGAGAGCGCCTCAATGGAGAGCTGTCCGCTCCCCCCGTAGAGGTCCAGAATCTTTCGGCCCTCGATGTCAAATTGGATGATATTAAAAATAGACTCCTTCACCCGGTCGGTGGTGGGCCGGGTGTCCAGGCCAGGCAGTTCTCTCAGCTTCCGCCCCCGGGCAGTCCCAGTGATGACGCGCATCTTTTTTCCTCCTCTTTCCTGATATGCAAAGGCAAGGGAAAACTCCCCCTTCGCCTTCTCAATAACCGGCTTCTCTCCCTCCTATTCCGTGGGCAGGGCAGAAACCCCATCCCAGCGGTAGTGGGTGGCAGTGGCCTCGGGGACATTCTCATAGTCCCACTGGTGATTGCTTTCCCGCATTTCCTCGCTGGTGATGTTGAAATATTCGTGGTGGACCCTGTCCCACACCGCTTTGGCCGCCATGTCACTGTTCCACAGCGGGTCGTCCCAGGTCACATCCACACAGTACCATTTCCCGTCCAGCTTCACCATATTCCAGGCGTGGTCATCCCGGGAGTCGAAGGCGGCTCCCACCACGGTGATACACTCCACCTCCGCCAAGTCCATGAAGAGCTGGAAGGTAGTGGCATACCCAAGGCAGATACCGTAGTTCTTGGCAAGCACTCCATAGGGATTGGTGTTGTCGGCCCGGCCCTCCGGGGTTTCCCTGTCATGGGTAGACTCATCGTATTTGCAGTGGGCCACCAGCCAATCGTGGAGGGCCAGTTCCTTCTCAAAGTCGGTCATATCCTCGGTGATGACCTTCTCAAAAATTTGTTTGCACCTGTCCAGAATAGCGGCGTCCTTCTGGCTCAGCCCACTCTCCTCCCCGCTCTCCCAGGCGGTCAGGATGGCCGAGGTATCGTAGAGGGTCATATCAAAATCGTTGGGCGGATCAAAGGGGACGAAGCTGCTCACGTCCAGGGTTGGCGCAGGCTCCGTGGTCCCGCCTGAGGGGCCCTCCCCCGCCTGGAAGCAGGCGATGAAGGCCGCCTCGGCCCCCGCCTGGTCAGGGCAGACGACCAGGGCGGCGTACCGCCCCTGGGTCAGCACCCGCCCTGCCCCCACCAAAGCGGCCTCCGCCGGGGCGTAGCCGAAAAAGTCCCCCTCCCTGTCCTTTCGGTGCTCCTCCAGGGCCTGGGCGGCGGCTTCCACGTCAGCTTCCCGGGGCAGGAGGAGAACGGCGACCTCCCGGCCATCCATGCCATCGGCGGCGTAGACCGCCCCCTCCTCCCAGGTCTCCAGCCCCATTGCCTGGAGGTAGGCGGTAAGGGCCTCCCCCTCAAACGAGTCCAGACCGTCGGTCTCGACCTGGCTCTCCAGGATGGCCTGGGCCACCTGGAGAGCTGTCAGATCGGCCGGGACCTCCTCCCCACCGCAGGCGGCGAGAAGGACAAAGAGGGACAATAAAACAAGCAGTCGTTTCATGTTTGCCTCCTTTTGAAAAACCGTTCGCGTTTCCCCCTTAACAAGGGGAACGGAATTGCCGAGCTGTCCGGCATGGCGGCCTGGAGGGTCAAGGCTTCCCCCCGTGGAAGAAATCGTACACCGCCTGGGCAGTGCGCTGGTCCACCACCTCGGCAAGCTGTCCCTGGGAGGCGGTCTTGATGGCCTTCACGCTCTTAAAATGCTTGAGCAGGTCGGCCCTCCGCTTGGGGCCCACGCCTGAAATTTCATCCAGAACCGAGTTCTGGACCCGCCCCTTCCGCTGAAGCCGGTTGAACTCGATGGCAAAGCGGTGGGTCTCCTCCTGAATCTGGCCGATGAGGGAGAAAATAGCCTGATTCTGCTGAATTCCGATTTCCTCCCCCATGGGAGTCACCAGGGCACGGGTACGGTGGCGGTCGTCCTTCACCATACCGAAGATGGGAAGGGACAGATTCAGCTTCTCCAGCACCGCCCTGGCTACCGCGGCGTGGGTGGTCCCGCCGTCGATGAGGAGCACGTCGGGCAGGGTGCCAAACTTCTCGTCCCCATCCAGATAGCGGCGGAACCGCCTTGTCAGAACCTGGTGCATGGATGCATAGTCGTCGGGGGCCTCCATATCCTTCAATTTGAAATGGCGGTAGTCCCGCTTGAGGGGCCTGCCGTCCACAAAGACCGTCATGGAGGCCACGATGTCGTCACTCCCGGTATTGGAAATATCGTAAGCCTCCATGCGGTGGGGCGTTTCCGAAAGCCCCAACAGCTTCCCTACCGCCTCCATGAGCTTGGATTGGCGCTCGGCCCGGTCGGTGGCCCGCTCCACCTCCTCCACCGCGTTGGTGTTGGCCAGGCGGATGAGGTCGGCCTTGGCCCCCCGCTGGGGGGTGACCAGGTTCACCCGCTTGCCCGCCTGCTCCGAGAGCATCCGGGCCAGGGAAGCTTCATCTTCGATCTCACAGGGGAGCAAGATCTGGGCGGGCATGGTGGATTTTTGTCCGTAATACTGCCCCAACAGGGCAGAAACCACCTGGGCTTCCTCCCCCTCCATGGGGGTTTCGATAAGCTCCATGTCCTTGGCGGCCAGCTCCCCATCGGCGTAGTGGAGAACCACGAAACAGCTTTTCGCCGTCCCCTTGTGGTAGCCCACCACATCGGTATCCGCCAGGGACCCGGCCACCACCTTCTGCCGCTTGCCCAGCAGCTCGATCGCCCGGTAGCGGTCCCGGAGCTGGGCGGCCTTCTCGAACCGAAGCTCCTCAGCGGCCCGCTCCATCTCGGCGGTGAGCTCCTCCCCCACCTCCTTGAATTTTCCCTCCAGGAGTCGGACGGCCTGCTCAATGACCTCCCGATACTCCTCCTGTGTCTTTGACCGGCGGCACCAGCCGTCGCACCGGCCCATATGGTGGTTGAGACAGGGCCGCTCCTTGCCGATGTCCCGGGGGAACTTCTTCCCACAGGTAGGCAGCTTCAGGGCGGCGCAGAGGGCGTCGATGATGCCCTGGGTAGCGCCCCGGCTCCCATAGGGGCCAAAGTACCGGGCTCCGTCCTCGGCGGGGCGGGTGGCGATGGAGAACCTGGGATAATCCTCCTTCACGTCCAGGCGGATATAGGGGTAGCCCTTGTCGTCCTTGAGCAAAATATTATAGTGGGGCTGGTGGCGTTTGATGAGGGCACATTCCAGGACCAGGGCCTCGAACTCGCTGTCCGCAATGATAACGTCGAAGTGATCCACGGAGGACACCATTGCCCGTGTCTTTTCCGTGTGGGCGGCGGAGTCCTGGAAATACTGGCTCACCCGGTTCTTGAGGGCCTTGGCTTTGCCGACGTAGATAACCACGTTTTTCTCGTCCTGCATGATATACACGCCGGGCTTGAGGGGAAGGCTGTGGGCCTTGTCCTTCAGCTCCTGAAATTTTTCCGACCGGCAGACCTGGGTCCAGGTACGCGCCTCGTCCCGCTCCTTTTTCGGCGGCATTTCCATTCCTCCTCTCCCTTTAAAATCGTAGCTTTATCATACCATCCCGCTAAATTTTTGTAAAGAAAAAGCCCCGGACGCTTGTCCGGGGCTTTTGTTTGACGTCTTACTCGGCAAAATCGGTGGAGATAAGCTCGATGAGGGCCTCAACAGCATCCTGCTCATCGGGGCCGTCAGCAATCAGGTTGATGGCGGTGCCCTTCACAATGCCCAGAGACAGAACGCCCAGCAGACTCTTGGCGTTCACACGGCGCTCTTCCTTCTCCACCCAGATGGAGCTCTTGAACTCGTTGGCCTTCTGAATAAAGAACGTGGCGGGGCGGGCATGCAGGCCCACCTGATTGTTGACCACTGCTTCCTTGATATACATAGTTTAATCCCCCTATAAATACCTCTATTGGTATCCATAGCATATCAAATTTCTATCAAATCGTCAATGGCATTTTCCACAAACTTTCCGTTTGCACCCACTGACACAAGGACTTTTGGTCCATGGCGGCTTATTTCAAGGTGACGACGGTCACACCGTCCTCACCCTCGCCGTACTGGCCGGGACGGAAGGACTTCACATAGCGGCTCCGCTTCAGGTGGTCCCGTACCGCCTTGCGGACGGCGCCGGTGCCCTTTCCATGGATGACAATGACCTGCTCCAGGTGGGCCATAAGGGCGTTGTCCAGGAAAATGTCCATAGCGGCGATGGCCTCGTCGGTCATCATTCCCCGCAGATCCACCTCCGGGGAGGTCTTTAAGGTGCGGAGCTTGTGTTCCGCCCGCTGGACGATGGTCTTGGCCGCCTTCTTGGCGGCGGAAGGCCCTTCGGCTACCCGGACCTCCTCCTGCTTGGCGGTGATTTTCAAAATGCCGGCCTGGAGCTGGAGAGAGCCGTCCTTGTTCACGGACAGGACAGTGGCACGGGTGCCGCCCATCTTCACCAGCTCCACCTCGTCCCCCGCCACGGCATCCCTCGTCTTGGGGGGTGCTTCCGGTTCGGGGCGCTTGCCCAGGGCGGCATCGGCCTCGTTCAGCTTCCGGCGCAGGTCGGCTCGCTGGTCGTTGGCGGTCTGCCAGTCAGCAGCCTGCTTTTCCTGCTGGCGGCGCATCCGGTCCAGCTCCCGGAAGGTGCGGTCGGCAGCATCCCTGGCCTCGTCCAGGATAGCGCGGGCCTCGGCCCGGGCCTTATCGGTGGCCTTTTGCCGCTCAGCCTCCATCTTCTCCCGGTACTCCCGGCTCACCTTGGAGTTCTCCTCAATCTCCAGGCGGAGCTTCCGGGCGGCGTCCTTCTCCCGCTCCATCTCCTGGCGCTGGCGGTCCAGCTGGGTGAGTACGTCCTCAAAGCGGACGTTCTCTGCATCCAGGCGGGCGGCGGCCTTGTCAATGATATACCGGGGCAGACCCAGCCGCTCCGAGATGGCGAAGGCGTTGGATTTTCCGGGGATACCGATAAGAAGCCGGTAGGTTGGGGCCAGGGAATCCACGTCGAACTCGCAGGAGGCGTTCTCCACCCCCGGGGTGGTCATGGCGTAGACCTTCAGCTCGGCATAATGGGTGGTGGCAGCCACGCTGGCCCCCAGGCCACGGGCGCTCTCGATGATGGCGGCGGCCAGGGCCGCACCCTCCACGGGGTCGGTACCCGCCCCCAGCTCATCGAAGAGAATGAGGGTGTCCCGGTCGCTCTCATTGAGAATCCCCACGATGTTGGTCATGTGGGAGGAGAAGGTGGACAGGCTCTGGGCGATGGATTGCTCGTCGCCGATGTCGGCCAGCACCCGCTCAAAGACCCGGATCTCGCTGTCGGCGGCGACGGGGATGTGTAGGCCGCACTGGGCCATGAGGGTGAGCAGGCCCATGGTTTTCAGGGTGACGGTCTTACCGCCGGTGTTGGGGCCGGTGATGACCAGAGTGTCGAAGTCCATGCCCAGGCTAAAATTGTTGGCCACCGCCTTTTTGGGGTCCAGCAGAGGGTGCCGGGCCCGGCGGAGGGAGAGGCCGGTCTTGGACAGCTTGGGGGCCATGCCCCCGGTGTGGGCGGAGTATTTGGCCCGTGCAAAGATGCAGTCCAGGAGGACGAGGAGGTCGTAGTTCATACGGATGTCCTCCTTGCAGGCGGCACAGTCCGCCGAGAGCGCGGCCAGGATGCGCTCGATTTCCTTCTTCTCCTTGGCGGCCAGCTCCCGGAGCTGGTTGTTGGCCTGAACCACCCCCATGGGTTCAATGAAGAAGGTGGCACCGGAGGCGGACACATCGTGGACCAGGCCGGGGATGTCGTTCTTGCACTCGGAGCGCACGGGGACCACATAGCGGCCGTTCCGCTGGGTGATGATGGACTCCTGGAGGTACTTTGACTGGGAGGAGGAGATAATCTTGTTGAGCACCTCCCGCACCCGTGCGGCGGCCGCCCGCATATGGCGGCGGATGTCAGCCAGCTCGGTGGAGGCGGAATCCGCGATCTCCTCCTCACTGAGGATGGAGCCGGTGATCTTTTCCTCCAGAAACTTGTTGGGGGTGAGGTTGGCGAAGAGGGGATCCAGGATGGTCTTGGTATTGTTCCCGGCGGCGTAGTCCCGGGCGTTCCGTGCCGCCGAGAGGACGGCGGCGATGTCCAGAAGCTCCCGGGGGTTCAGACTTCCCCCCCGGTCAGCCCGCTCCACGCTGGCCCACACCGGGCGTACCCCGGATAGGGAGGGGGAGCCCCGGAGGGTGAGCATCTGGAGGGCGGCGGTGGTCTCATCCAGCGCCCGCTGAACGTCGTCCGGGTCGGTCATAGGCCGGAGGGCGCGGCTACGCTCCTTTCCCTCCTCGGTGACGGCCTCATGAGCCAGCTGTTCCAGAACCTTGGGCAGTTCCAGGGTCTGGATGGATTTTTCAAACAGTTCGGTCATATCCAAAGGTTCCTTATTGCATCAAAGTAGTCGGGCAGAAAGGGTGAGAACGGCGGGGCCTCCCACCCGGATACGGGGTTCCGCCTCCTCCATGGTCAGACGGCTACAGATCAGGGAGGGCTTGCCCATGGCCTCCCCCTGGAGAAAGGAGTTTTCCTCCCCCTCCTTGATGACCCCCGCCTCGTATAGAAGCCAGGTAAGCGCCCCATTGGAGGTGCCGGTAGCGGCCTCCTCATCAATCCCATACCGGGGGGCGAAGTTCCGGCACCGGGCAGTGTGACCTTCCGCGGGGCAGAAGAGGTGGAAGCCCACCACGTCGTAGTGTTCCGAGATATGTAGCACTTCATCCCGGTTCTGCCTGGCCCGGTCCAGGGCTTCGCCCGTCACAGGGAGGAGAATGTCGGCAAGGCCGGTGGAAACGATCTTGGGTTCCAGTCCCTCCGGCTTGTCGGCCAGGGTCAGGCCGTAGGCGGCATAAAGGGCGGGCAGTTCCCCGGCGGTGAAGGTCCGCAAAACCTTGGGGGCCGCCATGTCCATCCACACCACCTCGGGGGCCACCTCGATGGACAGGTCCCCGGCCAAGGTGCGGGCGAAGTACTCCCCGGTGGGCAGGGCCTTCTCCTCCCGCAGGACGGTAAAGGCTGCCACGGTGGCGTGGCCGCACAGGTCCACCTCCCCGCCGGGGGTGAAGTAGCGCAGGTGGAACCCATGTCCATCCAGGCACTTCACAAAAACGGTCTCGGAGTGCTTCAGCTCTCCGGCCAGGTCCTGCATACGCTTCTCCGGCGGAAAATCCTCCCCCCGCCCCAGGAGGGCGACCCCGGCCTGATTGCCGGAAAATGCCTGCCTGGTGAAGGCGTCCACAATGTAAAGTTCCACCTTTTGCGCTCCTTTCCGTTTTAAGGTTTCTCCCCCAAGTTTACCACAGCCAGCCCGCCGCCGCAACGGCTGGAACGAATTTCTTGACATCCCCTCTCCGAATGAATATACCGGCTTTGTAAAAGAAACCGCGCAGACAGGAAGGTGGTCTTTATGAAGCCTTGGAAAGAGCGCCGTGGAGTTCCACGGCGCTCTTTCACATCATTTTCAGTTGCTTATAGAAGTCCAATGTACGGAATCCCCGCTCCAGCTGGGAGGCCAGAAAGGCCTCGCACAGGTCGCAGAACCGGGCCATGGAAATGGGGTCCAGCCGAAAAGAAAGAAGCCGCTTTTGCTCCCCATAGACCACGTGCCGCATGGCGGCCAGGGCTCCCGGCGTAAGGGGCAGAGAGATGCCCTCCCCCACTTCCTCCCGGCAGGCGGCACAGTGGAGCACCCCCTCCTTCAGGTGGAAGGCGGGCCGGGCCGGCTCCCGGCCGCAGACGGCGCAGGCATCCAAAAGGGGCTCATACCCCGCCAGGCAGGCGGTCTTGAGTTCAAACGCCGCCCGAACCTGCTCCTGGGGTTTATGGAGCTTATCCAGGGCGTAAAGGCAGTTCAGGATGAGGGAGAGCTGCTCTGGCTGGGGGACCCCCTCCCCCGCCACCGTCTCACAGGCCTCGGCGAAGTAAGAGCCCAGGGCCACCAGCTCCACATCCCCCTTCACCCCCCAGAACTGCTCCAGGGAATCGGCCTCGTTCACTGTGTAGTGGTCACGGTACTCGAAGAGGGTAAATTCGGCGTAGGTGAGCAATTGGCAGGCGGCGGCCAGACGGCTTCCCTTTCGGCGCACTCCGCGGGCCTTGGCGGTGACCTTTCCCTCCGGTGTGAGAAGGGTGAGAATCTTGTCCGCCTCTTTGTAATTGACCTCCCGGAGGACGAGGCCCCGGGTGACGGTATTACTCATCCTTATAGCCGAAGTTGTGGATGAGGTTCATATTGTCCCGCCAGTTGGTCTTGACCTTGACCCACGTCTCCAGGTACACCTTGCCGCCCATGAAGGTCTCCATATCCTGCCGGGCCTGGGTGGAAATTTTGCGGAGCATGGTCCCCTGCTTGCCGATGATGATGCCCTTGTGGGAATCCTTCTCGCAGTAGATGGTGGCGTGGACATCGATGATGCCGCTGTCCTCCCGCTCGGAGAATTTGGTAATCTCCACGGCGGTGCCGTGGGGAATCTCCTTGTCCAGGCAGAGGAGGAGCTTCTCCCGCAGAATCTCAGCCATGACCTGCCGCTCAGGCTGGTCGGTGACCATATCGTCTGGGAAGAGCTGGGGCCCCTCTGGCACCAGCTTGTCCAGCACATCCAGCAGTCCGTCCACCCCGTCGTTATTCTTGGCGGAGATGGGTACCACGGCGGTCCAATTCATGTCTTGGGCGTAGACCTGCATAACCTCCAGAAGCTCTTCCTTCTTCACTGTGTCAATCTTGTTGATGACCAGGATGGCGGGGATACCCAGCTTGCGGATGCGGTCCATGAGCTCAGCCTCGGGCCCGCCGATGTGTGGGATGGGCTCCACCAGAAGGCAGACCGCGTCCACGTCGGCCACGCTCTGCTTCACCACACCCACCATATACTCACCCAGCTTGGTTCTGGCCCTGTGCAGGCCGGGGGTATCCACAAAGACGAACTGGGTGTCCCCCCGGTTCAGAATGGCGCAGATGCGGGTGCGGGTGGTCTGGGGCTTGTTAGAGACAATGGCGATCTTCTCCCCCACCAGGGCATTGGTCAGGGTGGATTTGCCCACGTTGGGCCGCCCCACCAGGGCAATCATACCGGATTTTGTAATATTCATAGGTGATCCTCTTTCTTTGAGCAATTTTGATGGTCTCCTTCGCGGCGGCGGCCAGGCAGACCCCGAACAGCACCGCCGGAAGAGAGAGCAGGACGCATTGTTTATTTTTTATGGCAGCTTATTCCCTTGTAATGTTCAGCTCCCCCAAAATGGCCTCTTCCCGCGCCCGCATCCGGGCCTTCATCGGTCCGTCGTCCATGTGGTCATAGCCCAGCAGATGGAGGACCGAGTGAACAGCCAGATAGGCGGTCTCCCGCCGGGGGCTGTGCCCATACTCCTCCGCCTGGGCCCTGGCCCGTTCCAGAGAAAGGACCATGTCCCCCAGGGGGACCAGCCCGGTCCCTGGGTCGGCATCCTCCTCCGAGGGATGCTCCCCGGGGGCAAGTTCGAACATGGGGAAGGAAAGCACGTCGGTGGGTCGGTCCACCCCCCGCTGTTCCAGATTGATGGCATGGATGCCGTCGTCATCGGTGAAGAGCACGTCCACCTCGCAGGGGACCTCCACCCCCTCGGCGGCCAGGACGGCGGGGATGACTTTTTCCAGCAGCGCCGCCACTTCGGCGGTATCTTCCTCTAATTCAGAATCGATGATGATCTCATGATTCATTGTTTTTTCCTCCTCCAACCGGCTCGTCCAGCACCCAGGGTTAAACCGGGTCATGTGAGCCGCCTCTCCCAGGCCTTCCACGCCCGATAAAACAGCACGATGTAGACCACGATGGCGACAAAGGTGGCAAGCAGGAAAATCGCGCCCAGCTCGCCGGAGAAGCACGACACCACATAACTCGCCACTGTGAGGATGGGAAAGGCCAGCCAGGCCTTCGCCAGCTCCGCTCCCCCCAGAAGCTGGCCACTCTGTTCCTCCAGCTCCTGGACTCCCTTCGCCATGCGGTAGGTCACCAGAAGCTGAAGGCTGACTCCAACGACGGTGAGCAGAATGCCAAAAAGACCGTCGATATAAATGCCCAGCAAAGTCTTGAGCCACATCACGGCGCTGAAAATGGCGCTCACAAGGGTCAGCGTCCGGCTCCCCGCAAAGATTCCACTCTCGGAAACTTCCTCCATACCTTTATAAATAAGGTAATACCCCACAAAGGCGGGGAGCAGGTCGATGCCGTTGATCTTGATATGCAGGAATACATAAATGAGACCGGCAAACATTTTGCCCATGCTTATCTCTCCTTTCTCTTCCCACCGCTCCGACGGTTCTCGTCCTCCTCGTAGGCCTTGATAATTCGCTGAACGATGGCGTGGCGGACCACATCGGATTGGTTCAGGCGGCAGACGGCGATGTCCTCCACTCCGTGGAGGATTCGCATGGCCTCCTTCAGGCCGGAGGTCTTGTCGGCGGGTAAGTCAATCTGGGTCACATCGCCGGTAATGACGATTTTGGAGCCGAAGCCGATTCGGGTGAGGAACATCTTCATCTGCTCCCGGCTGGTGTTCTGGGCCTCGTCCAGGATGATAAAGGAGTCGTCCAAGGTCCGTCCACGCATATAAGCCAAAGGGGCCACCTCAATGTTTCCCCGCTCCAGATATTTCTGATAGTTCTCCGCCCCCAGCATATCGAAGAGGGCGTCGTAGAGGGGCCGCAGGTAGGGGTCCACCTTGCTTTGCAGGTCACCGGGGAGGAAGCCCAGCCGCTCCCCCGCCTCCACGGCGGGCCGGGTGAGGATAATGCGGTTGACCTGCTTGTCCCGGAAGGCGGCCACCGCCGCCGCCACCGCCAGGTAGGTTTTGCCGGTACCGGCGGGGCCGATGCCAAGAGTGATGGTGTTTTTCAGGATGGCATCCACATACTTCTTCTGGCCGATGGTCTTGGGTTTGATGGGCTTGCCCTTGGCGGTGATGCAGAGCACATCGGCGGCCACCTCATTGATTTTCCCCTCCTCGCCGTTTTTCACCAGCTGGAGGACGTAGCGGACGCTCTGCTCGTTGATGTTCTCTCCCCGGGCGGAGAGGGAGAGGAGGCCCTCGATGGCCCTCACGGCGAAGAGGACATTCTCTCCCTCTCCGGAGATTTTCAGTTCCCCATCCCGGCTGACCACCACCACGGACAGTTCGCGTTCAATGATGCGGATATTCTCGTCAAAAGAGCCGAAGAGGGCAATGGTCTCCTCCATACGCTCAATACTGATCGTCTGTTCTGCCAATTTGAATTCTCCTCACTGTTCGGAGGGCCACTCCACCGTCTTTCCGATCTCCTCCCGGCACTCGGCCAGCAGGCGGGCGGTGAGCAGTCCATTCTCTTCCACCACGCTTACCTCGCTTTTCAGGACCTCACCCTCCCCAATGAGGATGGCGAGGCGGCGGCGAAGCCGCTCCTCCAGCATCTTTGCCGCCCCCTCTTTGTCAATAGGGGCGGAGAGGAGCTCGGTCTCCCGGACGGTCTCCACCGCCATGCGAAGAGGCAGGGTCCGGCCGCCGGGCAGGGTCAGCGGATGTACTTCAATTATTTTATCATACTCGGCAAAGGTAATTCCAGTGTTTTTGTAAAAATTCACCCGCTTTCCCAGCAGGTCCAGGGCGTAAAACTTCTTCTCCCGACCGGTGGGGTTCTTCACCATGGTCTCCAGGGGAAGGCTGGCCGTGAGGGTCCGCCAGGTGCGGGCCTCGATACGTCCTTCCGACCGGACCGCCCGTCCCCCGGCATCGGTGATCTGGCTGTATTCCGGCACCTTCACCGGCACCCAGCCGGAGATAAGCACATCCCCGGCCACCACCGTGTCCCCCTCCTCAAAGAGGGGCTTGCCGCTCCAGGTCTCAAAGTGGAGGATGATACCTGTGGCCTCGGCCACCACGTCGGCGGGGATCCGGCTGTCCTCCAGAGGCGGTTTGGGAAACCGCTCCCGGACCAGCACCTGGGCCTGGGTCCCATGGAGATTGATGGCCATCCAGGCAAGGTCCTCCAGGGCCAGCAGGGCCTTCTGAGCCACGGCCCCCTCGTCCAGAGCGGGGCCGAAGGCACCGGGCCGCACCCCCTGCCGGCGGAGCTCTGCCAGGATGACCGCCGTGGGGACGGTTTCGTTCCCCTCCACCTCCACCGTCAGGATGAACTGGCTGAAGAAGAGGACTGCCACGGCGGCGAAGAAGAGCCCTATCAGCAGGGCGTACCGCCGCCGCACCCGGGCCAGGAAAAAGGGCAGGCCCTCCCGCTGTTCCCCCGTGACCTCGCAGAGGAGGCGGGCGGCCACGGCCTCCGTTTTTTTTCGGTCCCGCGCATGAATCTTGAGCCGCAGGGTCGTGGAGTCCACCGGCTCCGCCCCCCAAAAGAGAATATTTTGGGCGGCCAGGGCGTTGAGGAACCGCTCCGGATAGGCTCCGGCCACCGTGAGGCAGACCACCCCCTGGGCCTTATGCAGGATCTGTTTCATCTCACATCAGCTCCACTGCCAAAATCTGCCCGGTAATGAGTAGCTCCGCTGCGTTCATCACACGGAGCTGAAGGCCCTCCCCCCGGACACGGATGACCATTTTCCCGCCCCCTACATGAATCTCCTCCGTCCCATAGGCCAGGATGCCCCGGTGGTTTTCGATCCGCAACTCCCTGTCCCCGATCAGGGACAGGTGGGGCAGGCCTGCAACCCCATCGGCGGGCAAGTCCAGGCCATTGGCCGCCTTTTCCAGCAGACCCTCTTTCCGCCGCTTTCCCTCCATGCCCTCACCCCCTGTCCCGACAGTCTATGTGGGGCCGGGCTTGTCCTTGCCTGTCCACCCGCATATGGGGGGCAAGTCAGTCATACCCTTGGGGCAGGAGGGATGGCCATGTTATCCAAATGTTTATCCAACGCTAGGGCGAGGGACGCCCTCACCGGGGCAGCCCTGATTCTCTGTGTCGCCGCCCTGGTCCTCTTCCCCACCCAGGCGGTGGAGGCGGCCAAGGACGGCCTTCTCCTGTGCTATAACGTCATCATCCCCTCCCTCTTCCCCTTCTTCGTCCTCTCCACCCTGGTGGTGGAGCTGGGGCTGGTCTCCTACCTGGGAAAGCTCCTGGCCCCCCTGATGCGGCCCCTGTTCCGGGTCCCCGGTGAGGGGGGCACCGCCCTTGCCCTGGGCTTCGTGGGGGGCTACCCCGTGGGGGCGAGGACCACCCTCTCCCTCTACGAGAAGGGGCTGTGCACCAAGACCGAGGCCGAGCGGATGCTGGCCTTCTGCAACAACTCGGGCCCCGCTTTCATTCTGGGGGTGGTGGGAGCGGGAATCTTCTCCAACAGCAAGACCGGCCTTCTCCTCTACCTGGCCCACGCCGCCGCTTCGGTCTGCGTGGGGCTCCTTTTCCGCTTCTATCGGGGAACGGATGGGAAGCGGGCCCCGGTGGCCTCCGGCCCCCGGTTCGAGTCTCCCCTGCTCACGGCGGCCTTTACCGGGTCGGTAAAGGCCGCCTTCCAGTCCACCCTGAACATCTGTGCCTTTGTGGTCTTTTTCACCGTGGTGATCCGCCTGCTCACCCTCATCGGAGCGATCCCCGCCCTGGGGCGGCTTTTGGCTCCCCTGCTGGCCCCCCTGGGATTTCCGCCCCAGTTTGGGGAGCATCTCCTCACCGGCCTTGTGGAGCTCTCCTCCGGGGTATGGACCCTGTCCGGGAGCGGGAACGAAACAGGACGGCTGGAGCTGGCCGCCTTCATGCTGGGGTGGGCGGGGCTGTCCGTTCACTGCCAGGTTCTCTCCTTCGTGGGAGGGAGCGGTTTGTCCGTGCGCCCATACTTTGTGGGAAAGCTCCTCCACGGCGGCCTTTCCGCCCTCTTCATTGCGGGGCTGGTCCACCTCTTTCCCACGGCTGTGCCCGTATCGGTCACCCTGGCAGAACAGGTGGAGGATCTCACCCACCTGGACTTTTCCACCGCCCTCACCCTCTCCACCACCGCCGCCTTCCTGGTCTGGCTGGTCTTTTTTCTCCTGGCCCTCTACGCCATG
>JAHHSF010000120.1 GCA_020025375.1 Oscillospiraceae bacterium
TGTACGGCATCGCCACTCAGCTGGGCGCTCAGGTGGCCGTGGACGAGATCAACGCCCTGAACGGTCCCTACAAGCTGGAGTATGATTTCCAGGATGACACCAACGTGGGGGAGACCGCCATTTCCGCCTACAACACCCTGAAGGACTGGGACGTGGACGTGATCTATGGTTGTTCCACCACCACCCCCTGCATCACCATCGCCGGTGAGACCAACGCCGACCGCTATTTCCAGCTCACCCCCTCCGCCTCCTCCCCCGACGTGACTGCGGGGAAGGATAATGTGTTCCAGATGTGCTTCACCGACCCCGGCCAGGGCGTGGCCGCCGCTACTTATATGAAGGATAATAACCTGGGAGCCAAGATTGGCGTTCTTTATAACAATGGCGACGCCTACTCCACCGGCATCGTCCAGGGCTTCATGCAGAGCGCCAAGGAGCTGGGCCTGGAGGTGGTCTCCGAGCAGACCTTCCCCAGCGATAAGAACACAGACTTCAACGTCCAGCTCAACGCGTTCAAGGATGCCGGCGCCGACCTGGTCTTTATGCCCGTGTACTACACCCCCGCCTCCCTTATCCTGGCCCAGGCAAAGCAGATGGGCTACGCCCCCACCTTCTTCGGCGGCGACGGCATGGACGGCATTCTGGCCATGGACGGCTTCGACACCTCCCTGGCCGAGGGCTTGATGCTCATGACCCCCTTCAACGCCGGTGCCACCGATGACCGCACCGTGAATTTCGTTTCCGCCTACAAGGCCCTTAGCGGCGGCGAGACCCCCAACCAGTTCGCCGCCGACGGCTACGACTGTATGTACGCCATCTATGAGGCCGCTATCCAGGCCGGCATCACTGAGGAGATGACGCCCCAGGACATCTGCGAGGCCCTCATCGCCGTCTTTACTGACCCCGGTTTTCGGGTGGACGGCCTGACCGGCACCGGCATGACCTGGCAGACCAACGGCGAAGTCTCCAAGGCTCCCATGGTCATGGTGATTCAGGACGGCGTGTATACCGCCAAGTAAACAGCGAAAAGCCTATCCCACAGGAGGGCTGCCGGAGAACGGCAGCCCTCCTCCCGATATCTTCGGTTCTCCGCGGGTTCTGTTTGGAAATGAGAGAGAAAGAGGTGTACCTATGTCCTTCCTCAATAACGTCATTACCGGCGTCAGCCTGGGGAGCATCTACGCCATCATCGCCCTGGGCTACACCATGGTCTACGGTATCGCCAAGATGCTGAACTTCGCCCACGGCGACGTCATCATGGTGGGTGCCTATGTCTGCTTCTTCGCCACCAGCAGCTTTGGCCTCAACCCTCTGCTGGGGATTTTGCTGGCCATGGTGGTATGCACCATCCTTGGCATCGTCATCGAGCGGCTGGCCTATAAGCCCCTGCGACAGGCCCCCTCCCTGGCAGTTCTCATCACCGCCATCGGCGTGAGCTACCTCCTCCAGAACGGGGCCCAGCTCCTCTGGACCTCCAACCCCAAGATTTTCCCCGCCTTTTTTGTCCTGAATGACAAGCGGGGCATCTCCCTCTTTGACGGCCAGCTTACCATCTCCTACGCCGCCATGGTCACGGTGGTGGTCTGTGTGGTCATCATGTTGGCCCTCACCATTTTTACCGGCCAGACCAAGATGGGCAAGGCCATGCGGGCCTGCTCCGAGGACAAGGGGGCCGCTCAGCTTATGGGCATCCATGTGGACGGTACCATCTCCATGACCTTCGCCATCGGCTCCGCCCTGGCCGCCGTGGCCGGGGTGCTTATGTGCTCCGCTTACCCCACCCTCATGCCCACTACCGGCTCCCTGCCCGGCATCAAGGCCTTTACCGCCGCCGTCTTTGGAGGAATTGGCTCTATACCAGGGGCCTTCCTGGGGGGCATTCTTCTGGGGCTTATCGAGACCTTTGCCAAGGCTTATATTTCCACCGACCTATCCGACGCCATCGTGTTCCTGGCCCTCATCGTGGTCCTGCTGGTGAAGCCTTCCGGCCTGCTGGGCAAGTATGCGCCCGAGAAAGTTTGAGGTGGATGGGATGAATACAGCGAACAAGAACCGCCACCTGCGGAAGGCCACCGTCAACTCCTTTGCGAACTACGCCATGGTCATTCTGGCCTTCGTGGTCATCAAGCTCCTCATCGGGCAGAAGATGCTCTCCAACTCCATGCAGAGCATGCTGGTCCCGGTGTGTTGCTACATAGTCATGGCGGTAAGCCTGAACCTCACCGTAGGCATCCTGGGCGAGCTGAGCCTGGGCCACGCCGGGTTTATGAGCCTTGGGGCCTTTTCCGGCATTATCGTCTCCACCGTTTTGAAGGAGGCCGTGCCCTTCGGCCCCGTCCGTCTGGCCATCGCCATCCTGGTGGGCGGCGTGGTCGGCGGCCTTGGCGGCGTCATCATCGGCCTGCCGGCCCTCCGTCTGCGGGGGGACTACCTGGCCATCGTCACCCTGGCCTTTGGGGAGATCATCAAGAACGTCCTCAACATCCTCTATATCGGCATCGACGAGCGGGGCTTCCACATGGCCACCAAGGAGGCCAACCTGGTCCTCAGCGAGGCGGGCACCGCCATTATGAAGGGCCCCATGGGGGCCGTGGGGGTCACCAAGATCGCCAGCTTTACCGCCGGCTTCCTTCTGGTTCTCATCACCCTTTGCGTCGTACAGAACCTGGTGGACAGCCGGGCGGGCCGGGCCATCCTCTCCCTCCGGGATAACCGAATCGCCGCCGAGAGCTGTGGCGTGAACGTGACCCAGTACAAGCTCATGGCTTTCGTCACCTCCGCCGTCCTGGCCGGGGCCTCCGGCGCTCTTTACGGCCTGAACTACTCCTCCACCGTAGCCGCCAAGTTTGACTTCAACACCTCCATCCTTATCCTGGTCTTCGTCGTCTTGGGCGGCCTGGGCAGCATCCGGGGCTCCATCATCGGGGCCGCCGTGCTTACCATCCTGCCCGAGGCCCTGCGTACCTTCAACTGGATCAAGGATTACCGGATGCTGATCTATGCCGTCATCCTGATCCTGGTGATGCTGGCCACCAACAACCCCCTGCTGGCCGACTTGATTGGCGGGCTTCGCAAGCGCATTACCCCCAAGAAGACCAAGACTGCGGAGAGAGGAGGGGCAGAGGTATGAGCAAGCCTTTGCGTGAACCCACCAAGCTGGTCCCCGTACCCAGCACGAATATGGTCCCCGAGCGTGACGTGGACAAGAGTCCCATCCTGGAGGCCCGGCACCTGGGCATAGACTTCGGCGGCCTCACCGCCGTGAACGACTTCAATATGGCCATTGGCCGTACCGAGATTGCCGGCCTCATCGGCCCCAACGGCGCAGGCAAGACCACCGTCTTTAACCTGTTGACCAAGGTATACCAGCCCACCAGAGGCACCATCCTCCTGGATGGCAAGGATACCCACGGCATGACCACCGCCCAGGTGAGCCGGGCGGGTATCGCCCGGACGTTCCAGAACATCCGCCTCTTCTCCAAGATGAGCGTGGCGGACAACGTGAAGGTGGGCCTCCATAATCAGATGTCCTACCCCATGTGGGACGGTGTCTTCCGTTTGCCCGGCTACTGGAAGAAGGAGAAGCAGGCCCACGAGCGGGCCCTGGAGCTACTCTCCATCTTCGATATGCAGGACCTGGCCGACCACGAAGCCGGCTCCCTTCCCTATGGGGCCCAACGCCGCCTGGAGATCGTCCGGGCCCTTGGCACCGCCCCCAGCCTCCTTCTGCTCGACGAGCCAGCCGCGGGCATGAACCCCTCCGAGACCGCCGAGCTCATGGAGAACATCGTGAAAATCAGGGACACCTTCCATATTGCCATCATGCTCATCGAACACGACATGAATCTGGTCATGGGAATCTGCGAGGGCATTTGCGTCCTGAACTTCGGCCAGATCATCGCCAAGGGTACTCCTGAGGAGATCCAGGCCAACCCAAAGGTCATCGAAGCCTATTTG
>JAHHSF010000121.1 GCA_020025375.1 Oscillospiraceae bacterium
GGACACCCCCGAGGTGTTGCAAAAGCGTGTCATGGAGCAGGCCGAGTGGAAGATCCTGCCTCAGGCCGTTTCCCTCTTCTGTCAGGACCGTTTAAGCGTGGAGGGCCGAATCGTCCATATTCGCTGAAATGACCGGCTTTTCTTGACAACCCCCCATCCAATATGATACCTTATCTGTAAGCTGTATAACTGACGGAAGTGGGTGGACCACATGGAGTACAGCTGGAATATTTGCCGACCGTCTGGGCGCGCCACAGGAGTGGTGCGCCCTTTTTTCTATTTACATACACGATACCTTCTTGTTTCGCACAAAACAAAGTTTTATATTTTATATTCCGTTTTATTTAAGGAGGACTTTTTATGAAGATTCTGGATCTCAATGAAATTCTGACCAGCCATCCCTACCCCGGCCGTGGCATCGTCCTGGGCCGCACCGCCGACAACCAGAAGGCGGCTATCGCCTACTTCATTATGGGGCGGAGCGAAAATAGCCGTAACCGGGTTTTTGAGACCACCGAGGACGGCATCCGTACCATGGCTTTCGACGAGTCCAAGATGACAGACCCCTCCCTTATCATCTACCACCCCGTCCGTGTAGTGGGGGACGACACCGTGGTCACCAATGGCGACCAGACCGACACCGTCCGGGACGGCCTGCTTGCAGGCAAGTGCTTTGCCCAGGCCCTCCGCACCCGGGAGTTTGAGCCCGACCCCGACAATTACACCCCCCGTATCTCCGGCCTCCTCCACAAGGACGGCTCCTTCGCCCTCTCCATCCTGAAAAGCGCCGACGGCGACCCCTCCTGCTGTCACCGCTACTTCTTCGGCTATGATAATCCCCTTGCAGGCGAGGGCCGCTTCATCCACACCTATCAGGAGAACCTGGACCCCCTGCCCTCCTTTGAGGGTGAGCCCCGTCGGGTAGCCATCACCGCTCCCAACGCCAAGACCTGGGCCGACCAAATCTGGACCCATCTGAATCAGGACAACAAGGTCTCCCTCTTCGTCCAGTATATCGACCTGCAGAGCGGTGACCGGGACACCGTCATTATCAATAAGCATCAGTAACACCTTCTGTCCATTTTAGAAGTGTCGAGCGGGGGTATCCCTATGAAGCGCAGCCAACTTCGGGATTTTATCCCGCAGGACACCCGGCTGTCCCGCCTGCTTTCCCCCCCAAACCCTTCTCCCCACCGAAAGATTGACCGCACACACAGAAAGGATGAATCATTATGACCGAACTGGAACTAAAATACGGCTGTAACCCCAACCAGAAGCCCTCCCGCATCTATATGAAGGACGGCTCTGAGCTTCCCATCACCGTCCTCAACGGAAAGCCCGGCTACATCAACTTCCTGGATGCCTTCAACTCCTGGCAGCTGGTCAAGGAACTCAAGGCCGCCACCGGCCTGCCCTCCGCCGCCTCCTTTAAGCACGTCTCCCCCGCCGGGGCCGCCGTGGGCCTGCCCCTGAGCGAAGTGGACAAGCAGATCTACTTCGTGGAGCCTGACGCGGAGCTCAGCCCCATCGCCTGCGCCTATATCCGCGCCCGGGGCGCCGACCGACTCTGCTCCTACGGCGACTGGGCCGCCCTCTCCGATGTGTGTGACGCCGCCACTGCCCTGTACCTCAAGGGGGAGGTTTCTGACGGTGTCATCGCCCCCGGCTATACCGACGAGGCTCTGGAGATTCTCAAGACCAAAAAGAAGGGCGGCTACAATGTGGTCCAGATCGACCCCAACTACGTTCCCGCCCCTCAGGAGTACAAGGACGTATTCGGCATCACCTTCCAGCAGGGCCGGAACAACTTCGAGATCAATGAGGAACTGCTGAACAACATCGTCACCGAAAACCACGACCTGCCCGAGGCCGCCAAGATCGACATGATTGTGTCCCTCATCACCCTGAAGTACACCCAGTCCAACTCGGTCTGCTATGTGAAGGACGGCCAGGCCATCGGCGTTGGCGCGGGCCAGCAGAGCCGCATCCACTGCACCCGTCTGGCCGGCCAGAAGGCCGACGGCTGGTACCTGCGTCAGCATCCCAAGGTCCTGGGGCTCAAGTTTGTGGACAACATCCGCCGTCCCGACCGGGACAACGCCATCGACGTCTACATCTCCGACGAGTACGAGGACGTGCTGGCTGAGGGCGTGTGGCAGAACATCTTTAAGGTAAAGCCCGAAGTTCTCACCAACCAGGAGAAGAAGGCCTGGATTGCCACCCAGACCAACGTGACCGTGGGGAGCGATGCCTTCTTCCCCTTCGGGGACAACGTGGAGCGGGCCCGGAAGTCCGGTGTCCAGTACATCGCCGAGCCCGGCGGGAGCATCCGGGACGACCATGTCATCGCCACAGCCAACAAGTACGGCATCACCATGTGCTTTACCGGCATGCGCCTCTTCCACCACTAAGCCGCACTCCGGAGGTATTGTTATGAAAGTTTTAGTCATCGGCGGGGGCGGGCGGGAGCACGCCATCTGCACCGCCCTGAAGAAAAGCCCCAAGGTCACCGGCCTTTGGTGCGCCCCCGGCAACGGCGGCATCGCTGACATCGCCACCTGCGTGGATCTGAAGGCCACCGACGTGGAGGGTGTGGTGGCCTGGGCCAAGGAACAGGCCATGGACTTTGTGGTTGTCGCCCCTGACGACCCCCTGGCCCTGGGCATGGTGGACGCTTTGGAGGAGGCGGGCATCCCCGCCTTCGGCCCCCGGAAGAATGCCGCCATCCTGGAGGCCAGCAAGGACTTTTCCAAGTCTCTCATGTCCAAATACCACATCCCCACTGCCAAGTATCAGACCTTTACAGAACTTGAGAAAGCGCTGTCCTACATTCGGGAGCAGGGTGCCCCCATTGTGGTGAAGGCCGACGGCCTGGCTCTGGGCAAGGGCGTTGTCGTCGCCGCCACCGTGGAGGAGGCCGAGACCGCCGTCCGGGAGATGATGGAGGACCACAAGTTCGGCGCCTCCGGTTCCAAGGTAGTCATCGAGGAGTGCATGGTGGGCCCCGAGGTCACTGTGCTGGCCTTTGTGGATGGGGAGCATCTGGTCCCCATGCCCTCCAGCCAGGATCACAAGCGGGCCTACGACGGAAACAAGGGCCCCAACACCGGTGGCATGGGGGCCATCTCCCCCTCCCCCAACTACACCCCGGCCATCGCCAAGCGGTGCATGGAGGAAATCTTCCTCCCCACTGTGGCCGCCCTCAAGGCGGAGGGCCGCCCCTTCCACGGGACCCTTTACTTCGGCCTCATGCTCACAAGCGACGGCCCCAAGGTGGTGGAGTACAACGCCCGCTTCGGGGACCCCGAGTGCCAGACCGTCCTTTCCCTGTTGGAGAGCGACCTTCTGGAGATCATGCTGGCCTGCCACAACGGGACCCTGGACAAGACCGAGGTCCGCTTTAAGAATGCGGCCGCCTGCTGTCTGGTGCTGGCCTCCGGCGGCTACCCCGGCTCCTATGAGAAGGGCAAGGTCATCAGCGGCCTGGACCGGGTGGAAAACGCCATTGTCTATCACGCCGGTACCGCCAAGCAGGACGGCCGGATTGTTACCAGCGGTGGCCGGGTTCTGGGCGTCACCGCCGTGGCTCCCTCCCTGGAGGAGGCCATCGCAGCCTCTTACGCCGCCGCCAAGCCCATCACCTTTGACAAAATGCAGTTCCGCACCGACATCGGCAGAGTGTAACCACAGAGTTCCCCCCGCAGGTCAGCCTGCGGGGGGAACTCTTTTGCATTTATATGCTTGCTCTTTGTGAAGCAAATTAAATTTTTCCGTGCGGTGTGTAGCCCTAACTCTTGCATTTTAAAAATTACAGTGGTATAATTTTTGTCGATCAGGGGAGCTTGTGTAACAGGCTGAGAGGAAGGTAAGACCTTCGACCCTTAAACCTGATGCGGATAATGCCGCCGTAGGAAGTCAAAGCTT
>JAHHSF010000122.1 GCA_020025375.1 Oscillospiraceae bacterium
CTGGCCAAGGGCCAGCTGGAGACCGTCCCCATGGAGAGCTACGGCGGTACCGGGGTCACCGTCATCCCGGAGAACAAGCTCTCCGAAGCGACTGCCGCCCTGGCCGTCCTGGGATACAGCACCGCCGAGGCGGCCGCCGCTCTCAAAGGGGTGGACATGGAGCTCCTCACTTTGGAGGAGACCATCAAGCTAGCCCTCAAGAAAATGATGAAGGGGTAATGACGTATGGCAAAGTTGGAACGACAGCTACAAGGGGATTTTGATGCTTTTCTGGACTACCTCCACGACGGAATCATAAAGGGCAGTATGTCCGCCAGTTTTGAGGATGGAAGCGATTATGCCAGTGGCGCGGTCCGTTGCGCCGTCCGGGTCTTTGAGCGGTACAGCTATGCCGGGGGCAACCGAGTGAGCCTGAACGTGACCCTGGTAGGGGAGGGGAGCAATCTCTTTCTCTCCGCCATCACCTCGGGCGGGAGCCAGGGAATCTTCCTCAAACTCAACACCTGGGGTGAGGAGGCCTTCCTGGACAAACTGGCCGAATTAGCAGATGGGTGGATCGGGTAGGCCTCCTGTACCATTGCGCCAAGGAAAGAAGGAAACAACTTGAGCATTGATTTTTCCAATGACGGCGGCTTTGAGACCGAGGCCCCCCTGGTGACCACCTCCTTGACCCGGGAGGATGAGACCGAGGGCTCCCTCCGTCCAAAAACGCTGACAGAATACATCGGGCAGGAGAAGGCGAAGGGGAATCTCTCTATCTTCATCGAGGCCGCCAAGATGCGAAATGAGCCCCTGGACCACGTCCTGCTACACGGTCCTCCGGGCCTGGGCAAGACCACCCTCTCGGGCATCATCGCCAACGAGATGGGAGTGAACATCCGCATTACCTCGGGTCCCGCCATCGAGAAGCCGGGGGATCTGGCGGCCCTCCTCACCAACCTGGGGGAGAACGACATTCTCTTTGTGGATGAGATCCATCGTCTCAACCGCTCGGTGGAGGAGATTCTCTACCCGGCCATGGAGGACTACGCCATCGACATCATCATCGGCAAGGGTCCCTCGGCCAACTCTATTCGCCTGGACCTGCCACGTTTTACCCTCATCGGGGCCACCACCCGGGCGGGACAGCTCTCCGCCCCCCTTCGGGACCGCTTTGGCGTGACCTTGCGTCTGGAGCTTTACACCCCCGAGGAACTGGCCCGGATCATCACCCGGTCGGCGGGTATTTTGGGGGTCCCAATCGAGGAGACAGGAGCCATGGAGATTGCCAAGCGCTCCCGCGGCACCCCTAGAATTGCCAACCGGATGCTTCGCCGGGTACGGGACTTTGCGCAGGTCATTGCCGGAGGCGTCATCACCAAGGAAGTGGCCGACGCTGCCCTAACCGCTTTAGAGGTGGACTTTTTGGGGCTGGATTCCATCGATCGACGGATGCTCACCAGCATTATCGAAAATTACGCCGGTGGCCCCGTGGGTCTGGAGACCCTGGCCGCCACCATCAACGAGGAAGCCGTCACTCTGGAGGATGTGTACGAGCCCTACCTGATGCAGATGGGGTTCCTCACCCGGACCCCCCGCGGCCGCTGTGTGACCAAAAAGGCATATGAACATCTTGGCCTTTCTTATTTTGGTCAGGAACAGCTTGAACTGTAAAGGAGAAACGATTTACATGGGAAAATTGTTCGGAACGGATGGAATTCGAGGCGTCGTCAACCAAAACCTTGACGCTGAGCTGGCCTTTGAGGTGGGATGTGCCGCCGCTCAGGTCCTGAGCCGGAACGCCAAACGAGCCAAGCCGCTGTTCACCATCGGCAAGGACACCCGCATTTCCTCCGACCTGTTGGAGGGGGCCCTTATCGCTGGGCTCTGCTCCGCCGGAGCCGATGTACTCCACCTGGGGGTCATCCCCACTCCCGCCGTGGCCTGGGTCACGGTGGCTACCCAGGCCGATGCCGGCATCGTCATTTCGGCCTCCCACAATCCCTTTGAGCACAACGGAATCAAAATTTTCAACGGGGACGGCTTCAAGCTCTCAGACACCCTGGAAAATGAGATCGAGGACATTATTCTCTTCAATAAAAAGACCCCACTGAAGACCGGAGCCGACATCGGTAAAGTCACCTACGCCGACCAGCAGGAATCCGAGGCCTATATCGAGCACCTGGCTTCCACAGTGGGGGAGGACTTCGACGGGATGCGGATTCTGGTGGACTGCGCCAACGGCGCCGCCTCGGCCACCGCGCGGCGGCTCTTTGACCGCTTCCCGAAGCTCCACGCCGACATTATCAACGCCGACCCCGATGGGGTGAACATCAACCGTAACTGCGGCTCCACCCACATTGACAGTCTGACCAAGATGGTCACTGCCGGGAATTATGACCTGGGAATCGCCTTCGACGGGGATGCCGACCGCTGCCTGGCCGTGGACGAGACCGGGAGTCTCATCGACGGCGATAAGGTTCTGGCCATCTGCGGCCTCATGCTCCGGGCTGAAGGCAAGCTGAGCCGCGACACCATCGTGGGCACTGTGATGAGCAACCTGGGGCTCCACCTCTTTGCCAAGGATAACGGTCTTGACTTACTTTGCACCGACGTAGGGGACCGGAACGTATTGGAGAAGATGCTAGAAGGAGGCTTTGCCATCGGCGGAGAGCAGTCAGGCCACACCATCTTCCTGGAGCACGCCACCACCGGCGACGGTCAGCTTACCGCGATCCAGCTTATGCGTGCCATTTACGGCCAGAAGGCATCGGCCATGGCCGCTGTCTGCCAGAGCTATCCCCAGACCCTCATTAACGTCCCCGTGGCCGATAAGGAGGCCAAGGCCGCCGTCATGGCCTCTGAGGCACTGAAGGCCGCCATCGCTGAGCAGGAGGCCGTGCTGGCCGGTTCGGGCCGGATTTTGGTACGCCCCTCGGGAACCGAAGCTCTCATTCGGGTCATGGTTGAGGCGAAAGAGGAAGAAACCGCCCAGGCGGTGGCGCAAAAACTGTCAGATTTTATAAAAAATTTGGCCTGAGAAAAGGGCGCAATAAATAATTTGCATAACCCTTGACATTTGCATTCATTTACGAGTATAATACCTTGAGGAGAAAAGGTTATGAATCCACCCATTCCCCAGCAACCTGACCCCACCGATGAAGTTCTGTGCCTCAAAGCTGCGGCAGGGGACCGCATGGCGGAAGAGTTGCTGGTAACACGATACAACCGACTTGTCCGCATTTGTGCCCGGCCCTATTTTCTGGCCGGAGGGGACAGCGAGGATTTGATTCAAGAGGGAATGGTCGGTTTGCTGTTTGCCATTCGTGAGTATCGGACAGACAAAGAAGTCTCTTTCCGCACCTTTGCGGAGACCTGTGTCCGCAATCGCCTTTTTTCCGCTATCAAAGCAGCGACCAGAGATAAGCACACGCCCCTGAACAACTACGTCTCTTTCGAAACCCCTTTCTTTGACGGGAATGCCGATTATGCCGTTTTTCCACCTCGGCTCGACCAAAGCGACCCGGAAGACCTCTACATCAGCCGTGAGAGTCATCGGGAGCGGGCGGAGGAACTCAAGGATCGTTTGTCCAGTTTTGAAGCGGAGATTCTTGAGTTGTATTTGACCGGGCTGTCCTATTCAGAGATCGCGGTTGCGGTCCATCGTCCACCGAAGTCAGTGGATAACGCTGTCCAGCGCATTCGGCGTAAGGTGGCACAGCATTTTCCTTTTGGCGAATTCAGCGAAGGCTGAACGCAATATTAACACCCAGCATCACACCTGGGCAAAACAAGTCAAAGAGAGGGTTACACAATGTACGAAGACAAGACTTTGGTATGCAAGGAATGCGGCAATGAGTTCGTGTTCACCGCCGGCGAGCAGGAGTTCTACGCTGAGCGTGGCTTCCAGAACGAGC
>JAHHSF010000123.1 GCA_020025375.1 Oscillospiraceae bacterium
GTCCACCCCTCCTTTTTTTCTTATCTTAGTCTGTTTGGAGGGAAAAAACAAGCCCTCCGGAAAACGGAACAGGTCCGGCAAAAACGGGCAAGGACCAAACGCGCCCTAAAATAAAATACTGGCCCGATCCATTTACTTCTCCGCCATGCGCGCATCCAACGAAAAACAGGAGTGACGCCGCTGACGCTGCGCCACTCCACTGAAAACTTGATTTTGCCTGCAAAAGGGGCTTTTGTGTGCTGTCTGTGTAATCTGGGGCAGTTTAAAAATCGGGGGACCTGGGCTTATAGATCTACCCGCAGATTTTGCCGGTCGATGTGATGGCGCTCCGCATAGGCGGTGAGAATAAGGGTCAGGGCCCCGTCTCCGGTGACATTGCAGGCGGTGCCAAAACTGTCCTGGAGGGCGAAAACGGCCAGCATCAATGCCTTGCCGGCATCGTCGAAGCCCAGCACCCCGCTGATGAGGCCCAGGGAGGCCATGACCGTCCCGCCGGGCACACCGGGTGCGCCGATGGCGAAGCACCCCAGGAGGAGGCAAAAAAGGATCATGTCCTTGGGGGCGGGCAAGGTGCCATAGAGGACCTTGGATACCGTCATCACGAAGAAGGTCTCGGTGAGAACGGAGCCGCACAGGTGGATGTTGGCGAAGAGGGGGATGCCGAAGTCCACCATGTCCTTCCGGAGGATCTTGCTCTTTCGAGCCCCGTTGAGCGCCACCGCCAGGGTGGCGGCGCTGGACATGGTACCCACGGCGGTGAGATAGGCGGGGCCATAGTGCCGGAGCACCTCCCAGGGATTTTTCCCCGAGTATGCCCCCGCTGTGCCGTAGAGTATCCCCAGCCAGAGGTAATGCCCCGCCATGGCGATGAGGATGACCACCAGAAAGACAGGGAGCTGTTTTGTGAGCGAGCCCTCCCAGCTCAGGCTGCAGAACGTGGCCGCGATAAAGAAGGGCAGGATGGGGATGATGACCTTCCGTACCATGCCAAGGACCATGGCCTGAAACTCAGCCAGGGCACGGGCCATGCTTTCCGCATGGGTCCATACGGCGGCAAGGCCCACCAGGATGGAGAAGACCAGGGCGCTCATCACCGGCATGATGGGGGGGATCTCCAGTTGAAAGACCAGGCCGGGGAGCTGGCGCAGCCCTTGGGCGGCATCCGCAATCTCCATCCGGGGCAGGATGCCGTACCCCGCCCCCATGGCCAGGAAGGCGGCCAGGATGCTGGACACATAGGCCAGCGCCACGGCGATTCCCAGCATCCGGGTGGCGTTTGTCCCCAGCTTGGCGATGGAGGGGGCGATGAACCCGATGATGATGAGGGGGACGCAGAAGCTGATGACCTGACCCAAAATGTATTTGACGGTCACCACCACACCCATGGCCCCCGTGGGCAGGACCTGGCCCAGAAAAATGCCCGCTGCAATGGCAATCAGCAACCGCACCGGCAGGGCGGACCACGCTTTTTTCATAAAAACGCTCCCTTTCTATCCAGCTTGCTCTAGTATATGTAGCAGGACCCAAAGGGTTCCCGAACAGTAGAAAAAAAGTACCATCCGACAACGGATGGTACTTTTTTCTGTATGAATTACAAAATGAAATCAGACTTCCATGATGACAGGGAGAATCATGGGGCTTCGGTGGGTCTTTTTATAGAGGAAGGAGGCCATCTCGTCCTTCATGGCGGTCTTGAGGGCGGGGAAGTCGCCGGGATAGCGGGCCACGGTATCCTCCAGCACGCGGTTGGCAAGCTGGCGAAGTTCCTCCATGAGGGCCTCGGACTCCTTCACATAGACGAAGCCACGGGTGATGATGTCGGGGCCGGAGACGACGAGACCGTCGGCGGTCATGGAGGTGACCAGGACAATCATGCCGTCCTCAGCCAGATGCTTCCGGTCCCGCAGGACCACGGCGCCCACATCGCCAACGCCGTAGCCGTCCACGAAGACCTGGCCGGCGGGAACGGTGCCGGTGATCTTGGCGGAGCTGGGGGTGAGCTCCATCACCTTACCAATGGAGGAGACCAGGATGTTGTTGGGGTTCATGCCCATCTGCTGGGCCAGCTTGGCGTGGGTTTTCAGATGGCGCTGCTCCCCGTGGACGGGGATAAAGAATTTGGGCTTTACTAGGGCGTGGAGAATTTTCAGCTCCCCCTGGCAGGCATGGCCGGAGACGTGGAGGGGAAGCTCACGCTCGTTAATGACCTCAGCGTTCTTTCGGTAAAGCTCGTTGATGACGTTGCCCACGGAGTTCTCGTTGCCGGGAATGGCGGAGGCCGAGATGATGACCCGGTCCCCGGGCTGGATCTCCACCTGCCGATGGGTGTTAAAGGCCATGCGGGACAGGGCGGACATGGTCTCGCCCTGACTGCCGGTGGTAATAATGCAGATCTTGTCCTTGGGCAGGTTCTTGATGTGGTTGAGCTCCACCAGGACCCCCTTGGGGACGTTCATATATCCCAGCTCGGTGGAGACCTTGATGGCATTCTCCATGCTCCGGCCGGTGATGGCCACCTTGCGACCGTACTTGGCGGCCACGCTGATGACCTGCTGGATGCGGTCCACGTTGGAGGCAAAGGTGGTGACGATGATGCGCTTGTCGCACCCCCGGAAGAGGGCGTCAAAGCTGTTGCCGACGCTCCGCTCGCTGTTGGTAAAGCCGGGACGCTCCACGTTGGTGGAGTCGGCCAGCATGGCCAGGACCCCCTCCTTTCCCAGCTCACCGAAGCGGGCCAGGTCGATCATCCCGCCTGAAATGGGGGTGGGGTCGATCTTGAAGTCGCCGGTGTGGACCACGGTGCCCACAGGGCACTTGATAGCGAAGGCCACGGCATCGGCGATGGAGTGGTTCACGTGGATGAACTCCACGGTAAACTTACCCGCCCGGATGGTCTCCCCCGCCTCGCAGGTGATGAGCTTCGTCTTGTCCAGCAGGCGGTGTTCCTCCAGCTTCAGCCGCACCAGCCCGGCGGTCATGCGGGTGGCGTAGATGGGGGCGTTGATGGACCGGAGGACGTAGGGAAGGGCGCCGATGTGGTCCTCGTGCCCATGGGTGAGGAAAATCGCCCGGATACGTCCGGCGTTCTTGATAAGGTAGCTGATGTCGGGAATGACCACATCAATGCCGTACATATCATCGTCGGGGAAGCCCATTCCAACGTCCACCACGATGATGTCATTGCCATACTCATAGACGGTGAGATTTTTGCCGATCTCGTCCAGTCCGCCCAGAGAGATAATCTTTAATTTTTCTGCCATAGATAGAATACCTCCTTGTTTTCAAAAAATTTTTGCGTATGTATGGGCAGAACAGACTCCGGCCAATAGGAAGGAAGGGGGCCGTGGGTACGACAAAAGACGGACGGAATCCTCCTCGGAGAGGGGGCCCTGTCTCGCCCCGCCGCCGGGAAAGTTGCCGCCGATGCACACTCTTTGCCTGAACTTGCCTCTATATCAAGTGCGTGTTTGCACTTAACGCCAATCAAATTCCGATTCTCAAAAGTTTCGGAAGATAGTATAGTATACCACGAAATCAGGAAAAAGTATACAGAAATCTTTGACGGAGGACAAACAGCCCCCGGGACCATCGGTCCCGGGGGCTGTTTTCATCAGAAGCTCACGCGGACAATACATTTGCGGCTCTGGTCACCGATAGCGGCGGTGACGGTGCAGATGCCGTTCCCCACGGCGGTGACGGTGCCGTCGTCGGCCACGGTGGCCACCGAAGAATCGCTGGTGCTCCAGGTGACGGCGGTGGTAACGCCGGAAACCTTGATGCGGTAGGTCTCCCCC
>JAHHSF010000124.1 GCA_020025375.1 Oscillospiraceae bacterium
GGGGCCTGGTCCTTTCTGGTATCAATATTTCGCTTGGCAAGCCGTGCGTCCACCAGTGCTTGGGGGCGGAGGGTATTCAGACAGGCCCCGGCCTCGTCGGCCAGGACGGCTACGAGGCCATGCCGGGTAAGGGCCAGGGCCTCCTCCGGGTTGAGGGCCAGCTTGGCGGTGACGTTTTCCACCGTGGCTTCCCCCAGGCGAACGGCCTCAGAGAAGCAGACGGTGCGGCGGATGGCGGTGGGGTGGGGAAGCTCAGTGAGAATCAGGGCACACCCCGCCCGGTAGAGGCGGAGGGCGATTCCGGTGGCCAGGTCGCCGCCACCGCGTATCAGGACAAGCATTTCCATTCCTCTTTCTGTAAGGCACCCCCATAGACCGGGCAGGGAAGGAGGGCGGCCAGCTGTCGGGCCAGTGCCTCCTGCCGGGGGGACTCCATTTGGTTGATCAAAACCGCGTCGTGCAGGCCCTCGGCCAGAAGGACCCGGGCCGCCCGTTCCGGGGTAATGAGGTCTTCCGGTGCGGCCTGAGCCAGGGGGGCATACCGTTCGGGGCGGTGAGCGGCCTCCAAAATGGGCCGGTCGAAGCCCTCTGCCCCCAAAAGGAGAAGGGTAAGGGCAGTCTCCGGGGGAATCACCGGCTCATGGGGGGCGTGGGCCTTGCAGGGCCGGTGCCGGGCCCCATCGGCCTCCACCAGCACATAGTCGGCCAGCTCCCGGAGCCGGGCCATGGGGACGGCCGGGGCGGTGAGCTTGCCCTCCTCCATGGGCGTGCCTGTGCAGAGAGCGGAATGGGTTGCAAGGGCCTCCCGAAGCCCAATCTCGCTGTTGGGGGCCAGGGGGAACCCGGCCACGGGCCGGATGTGGGTGGTGGTGCAGAGGATGACGGTCCCTCGGCGGGAGAGTTCCCGGCCCAAAAGGGCCAGAGCGGTGGTCTTGCCTCCGCCGCCGATGAGGCAGGTGATTCCTTTGGGGATCTGAAGCAGGTCACACAGCTCCATGCCGCCGCCCTCCCGCTTTTTCGGTGCGGAACTGAATCATCTGGGCGGCGATGCTCACGGCAATCTCCGCCGGGGTCTCCCCCCCGATTGGAAGCCCCACGGGGGAGTGGATTCTGGCGGTTTCCTCGGGAGAAAAGCCTAGTTCCAGCAGTTTTTGATTGACGGTGGCTGCCTTCAGGGTGCTACCCAGACAGCCGATGTAGGCTGCCGGGGTCTTCAGCACCTGGGCCAGGACGGTGAGGTCGGAGCCGTGGCCGTGGGTCATGGTCACCACATAATCCCCCTCCTGGATGGCGATATGGTCGCTGATATGGCCGAAGTCCCCCAGAATGACCCCCTCCGCCTGGCGGAAAAGGGCGGGGACGGCAACAGCGGGCCGGTCGTCAAAGACGGTGGGGCGGAACCCGCAGGCCCCCAGAATGGGGACCAGGGCCTGCCCCACATGGCCGCCGCCGAAGACGTAGCACCGTCCGGCGGAGATCGGCTCGGCATACCGAAGGGGGCCGTGCAAAGAGGCGGCGGGGCGGGGAAGGAGGAGCCCGGCCCAGCCGGGGACCTCCTTGCGGAGAACGGAGAGGGACGCGGGGCTGCCCTCTGGAATCTCCAGAGCCAGCCAGCCGGGCAGGCCATCCCGGAAGAGGGCCAGGGCCTGGGCCAGGGCGGCCCGGGTTCCGGAATCCTCATGGCTCAGATAGGCAAAGCCCAGGGTGGCCGCCCCGCCGCAAATCATCCCGGTATTGGAGACCTCGCCCCCGGAGAGGGTGTAGTGTTTTTTCGCCGAGGTCCGGGCGGCCAAGAGCTCCGCCCCCTGGCAGAGGGCAATCTGCTCAATGGCGCCGCCCCCCACGGTGCCCGCCGGAGGCAAGTGGGGGAGAAGGGCCATCTTGGCACCCACGCCCCGGGGGGTGGAACCGGCGGTCTCCAAAATGACGGCCAGGACGGCATCCTGACCCATGGAGAGTGCGGCGTGGAGGGCGTTCAGGATGGTTTGCATGGCGAAACCTCCTTTTCGGAATAATAAAACAGGCCGTGGGACGGCCGGAGCCGGCCCACGGCCTGTTAAAATCGTTATAGGGTTTCGGGGGCTTCCTTGGGCAGGACGACCACTTGAATTTCCAGCACTCGGCGGTGGTCCACCTGGGTGACGGTCACGTCCAGACCGTCGGCCACAAAGTGGTCCCCCACCTCGGGAACCCGGCCGATGGCCTCCATGACCCAGCCGGAGATGGTGGCGGCGTCGCAGTTCCCCTTGATGGAGAACAGGTCGTACAGGTCGGTGAGATTGGCGCTGCAGGAGATGCGGTAGCTCCCATCGGCCTGCTTCTGGAACTCCTCGATGACCTCGTCGTGCTCATCCCAGATCTCGCCCACCAGCTCCTCCAGAATGTCCTCCAGAGTGACGATGCCCTCGGTGCCGCCGTACTCATCCACCACCACGGCCATATGGGCCTTGGCTTGCTGGAGGATACGGAGCAGTTGAGAGATCTTCGTGCTTCCCGTGGTGGCGATGACCCCGCCCAGAGCAGAGCGGAAGTCGGTCTGACCCCGGTAGCGGCAGGCATAGAAGTCCTTCTCATGAAGAACGCCGATGATATTATCCACCGTGTCGTGGTAGATGGGCAGGCGGGAGTAGCCCGACTGGGCAAAGAGGAAGGCCACCTCGTCCATGGTGGCGGTGTCCTCTGCGGCCACGATGTCCACCCGGGGAGTGAGGATTTCGTCCACGTCCATGTCGTTAAACTCGATGGCGGAGCGGATGAGCTCACTCTCATGGCGGTCCAGGCCGCCCTCGTTTTCCGCCTCGCTCACCATGGTGATGAGCTCCTCCTCGGTAATGCCCACATCCTCCTTACTGTGAATAATGCGCTGAAGCAGGCGCTTCCACTGGGAGAAGAGGAAGTTGGCGGGGCGGAAGAGGAGCATGATGATGCGGAGAAAGGGGGCGGAAAACATGGCGAAGGCCTCGGGAGATTCCTTGGCCAGCCCCTTGGGGGAGACCTCACCAAAGATGAGGATGACGATGGTGAGGACCACGGTGGAGATGGCGGGGCCGTAGCTCTGGTAGATCTGTGTAAACAGGACGGTGCCCACCGTGGAGGCGGTGATATTTACAATGTTGTTGCCGATGAGGATGGTGGACAGAAGGCTGTCATAATCCTCGGCCAGCACGAGGGTGAGGCCGGCCCGGCGGTTTCCGTTTTCCGCCTTGCTTTTCAGGCGAATCTTGTTCAGAGAGGTAAAGGCGGTCTCGGTGGCCGAGAAATAGGCCGACAGGGCGACCAGGATGATGAGAATGGCAACTAGGCCAGGTGTGTCCATTTGGACAAATCAACTCCTATAATTAAAATGTGGTATTAACATAACATGGTTTGCGGAAAAAAGCAAGGGAAAAGTTATTTGGCGGCCGGTCCGGCACCCAGCAGACCGGCATAAAGCCCCACCAGGGCGGTGTGTTCCAGCCGTTCCATGGCCCCGCAGGCCTCCTCCAGATTTTTCCCCACGGTGAGGGCTCCATGGTTGGCCAAAAGGACGGCCCTGCCCGCAAGAATGTGGGGCTGGGCGGCCTTGGCCAGGTCCTCGCTCCCGGCGGGGGCGTAGCTGGCACAAGGCACCGGGCCTAGAAGGGTCTTGGCTTCGTCCAGCAAATCGCAGGGCAGGGCCTTCC
>JAHHSF010000125.1 GCA_020025375.1 Oscillospiraceae bacterium
ACAAGGTAGAGGAACTGGAGCTTCAGGTGGAGCCTCTGCGCCAGCAGTCCGAAAAAGCAAAAAAGTTTCTGGTCCTGCGGGACGAGCTCCGTGGCTTGGAAGTTTCTCTTTGGCTGGAAAATCTGGAACGCATCCGCACCAACAGCATCAAAATCCGCACCGACTTTGAGAATGCCGTCCGCCAGAAGGAGGAGACTCAGGCCGAGGTGGAGCGGCTCTACACCGCCGCCGAGGCATTCTCTGCCAAGATGCGGGAGAAGGACGTGGAGGCCGAGGGCATTCGCTTTGAGATGATGCGCCGGGAGGCCGATGCCAACGAGCTGGAGAGTGCCGTGGCCGTCCTGAAGGCCCACATCCAGAACAACCTGGAAAATGCCCAGCGCATCCGGGATGAGCTGGCCCAACAGGCCGGTCGGGCCGGGAGTATTGCCGGGCAGATCGCCGACCGCCAGGCCCGCCTGGCCGGCATCGAGACCGAGATGGAAGCCCTCCTTGCCAAGCGGGGGGAGAAGGAGGCAGCCGCGCAAACGCTGGGGAGCACGTCCGGAGAACTGGTGGCAGAGCTGGAAACCCTCCGGCAGAAGGAGGCGGTGGAGACCGCCTCGGCGGGGGAGGCCAAGGCCCTTCTCTCTGCCCTGGCCGCCGCGGCCCAGGAGCTTTTGGACCGGGATGAGGCCCTGCGCCAGGAGCTGGCTGCTTACAAGGAGCGGGTGGAAACCGCCGGGGCCGAGGCCAAGGCGGTGGCCAAGGAGCTGGCCGACGCCATGGAGGAGCGGGATTCCGTCAAAAACGTCATCTCCGGGTATCTTATGCGCCTGGAGGGCCGGGAAAGGCGGGCCAAGCAGGCAGAGGAGACCCATGTAAAGTTCAAGATGGAGGAAAATGCCCTCCAGGCCCGTATCCATATGCTTACTGAGATGGAGAAGCTCTACGAGGGCTATTCCAAGGCTGTGAAGCTGGTGATGAACGAGCGGAAACGAGGGGGGCTCAAGGGCATCCACGGCCCGGTAGCCGGACTGATCCACGTGCCGGACCTCTACGCCGTGGCGGTGGAGATTGCCCTGGGCGGTGCCATGCAACACGTGGTGGTGGATCGGGAGGAGGACGGCAAGGCGGCCATCCGCTACCTGAAACAGCGGGACGGCGGCCGGGCCACCTTCTTACCCCTGAACGCCATCCGCCCTTCCGACTTCAAGGACAGAGGCGTGGTGGACGAGGACGGCTTTGTGGGGATGGGAGACGAGCTCATCACCTTTGACAAAAGGTATGAGAAGATATTCTCTAATCTCCTGGGCCGCACCGTCATTGCAGAAAATATGGATAAGGCCATCACCATGTCCCGGAAATACGGCCACCGGTTCAAAATCGTCACTCTGGACGGACAGGTTCTGAACCCCGGTGGCTCCATGACCGGCGGCTCGGTGAGCCGGAACGCCGGCATCCTAAGCCGGGCCAACGAGCTGGAGCGTCTCCAGGAACAGATGGTGGGCATCCGGGAAAAGCTTGCCGAGGCCGGGCACAATATGGAGGAGACCCGGCGGGAGCTCACCGCCGCCCGCTACGAGCTGGAGACCGCCCAGAACCAACAGCGGGAGTATGAGGACGCCGTCCTTCAGCTCCAGGAGCGGAGCAACCATTGCAACAGCGTTTTGAGCGATTTGCGTCGCCGCCAGGAGGAGCAGGCCGAGGAGTTGGAACGGGTGATCGCCCGGGCCGCCCGGACCGAGGCGGACACCGCCGCCGCCCGCCAGCGTATTCAGGAGCTGGAGGGGAGTGCCGCCGCCCTTCGGGCCGAAGCCGAAGGCCGCCGCCAGGGGCAGACCGAGCTTCAGGAGAAGCTGTCCGCCCTGCAACACGAGATCGCCGACGTGAACGTGGAGTTGGCCGCTCTGGAAGCGGAAAAGGCGGCCAGTGAGACTGCCCTCGCGGAGCTGGAAGATCTGCGGCGGGACCTTACTGGAGACCATGTCCAGCGGGAGGTTCTTATCGGGGAGTTTGAAAAGAAAAACGAAGACCTCTGCACCCAGATTCTGGAGAAGGAAAAAGAGCTTCAGGCCATCCGGGCCAGAAATCAGAACGAGGGGGAGGCCATCAAAGCCCTGAACCAGGAAAAGCTGGCCCTGGAGGCCCAGCGGAACCAGGCAGACAAGGACAGCAGGGAGAAGAACGGCACCCTCCTGGCCATGGAGCGGGAGGTTTCAGTCCTGGAGCAGAAAAAAGTCACCGCAGCTTTGGAGGAAAAGCAGATTTTGGACAAGCTGTGGGAGACCTACGAGCTCACCCACGAGGCCGCCCAGGCTCAGCGTCTGGAGTTGGAGTCCACCCAGAAAGCCGCCCGCCGGGTGGTGGAGCTGAAGCGGGCCATCTCCGCCCTTGGCAACATCAACATCGATGCCATCGAGCAGTTTGCCCAGGTGAATGAGCGGTATACTTACCTCACAGACCAGCGGGACGACGTACAGAAGGCCAAGCGGGAGTTGGAGGGGGTCATTGCCCAGATCACCGGGGAGATGAAGAACATCTTTGCCGAACAGTTCAACAGCCTGAACCAGGCCTTTGGGGAAACCTTCTTGGAACTCTTCGGGGGCGGCAAGGCCACCCTGGAGCTGGAGGACCCGGAGGACATTTTGAACTGCGGCATTGAGATCAAGGTCCAGCCTCCGGGAAAGGCCCTGAAGATTATCACCCTTCTCTCCGGCGGCGAGAAAGCCTTCGTGGCCATCGCCCTCTACTTTGCCATTTTAAAGGTCCGTCCCACCCCTTTCGTGGTCATGGACGAGATTGAGGCCGCCTTGGATGATGCCAACGTCATCCGCTTCGCCAGCTATATGCGCCGGATGTGCGAAAAGACCCAGTTCATCGTCATCACGCACCGCCGAGGTACTATGGAGGAGGCCGACGTGCTCTACGGCGTCACCATGCAGGAGCAGGGTGTCAGCCGTATCCTGACCATCAACCTCAACGATGTGGAAAAGGAACTGAATATCAAGTGATGCCGGAGGCCGACGCGCTCTACGGCGTCACCATGCAGGAGCAGGGTGTCAGCCGTATCTGACCATCGACCTCAACGGTGTGCACGTCATTCGCGGCGATAACGATTTTTGAACTTGCTGGAATTATATTGAGACCAATCCCGCTCGCTGGTGTGCGGGCAAATAGGAAGGAAACAAATCATGGGCTTTTTCGATAAAATTAAAAAAATCGGTATTTTCTCCGGCTTTTCTAAGCTGGACGATGAGTTCTACGACGAGTTGGAGGAATCCCTCATTCTGGCCGACGTAGGGGTGGACACCACTCTGGAGGCAGTGGAGGAGCTGAAACGGCGCACGAAGGCCGCCGGAATCAAAGATACCGAAGGGGGGCGGGCCTGCATGAAGGAGGTCTTGGCCGACCTTCTGAATGTAGAGGATACTGGCCTTACATTGACTACCAAACCTTCGGTCTGCCTTTTTATCGGGGTGAACGGGGTGGGGAAGACCACCACCATCGGCAAGCTGGGCCACGCCCTGAAGGGGGAGGGAAAGAAGGTCCTCCTCTGCGCCGCCGACACCTTCCGGGCCGCCGCCTCGGAGCAGCTCACCATCTGGGCGGAGCGGGGCGGACTGGAGA
>JAHHSF010000126.1 GCA_020025375.1 Oscillospiraceae bacterium
TGTGGCGATGATTGCCATCATGTACTTTCTGATGATTCGCCCCGAAAACAAGCGCAAGAAGGAAGCTGCCGCCATGCGGAACTCTCTGGCTGTGGGCGATGAGATCACCACCATTGGCGGCATCATGGGTACCATCTGTGCCGTAAAGGAGAATACCATCGTCATGGAGACCGGTGCCGACCGTGTTCGTATCGAGTTTGCAAAGTGGGCTGTTTCCACCAAGGAGAGCGCCGCCGCCAGCAAGTAAATCCCTTTTTTACGCATAGGGAAATACCCTCCCCGCATACCATTTCTTACAATGGTTGTTGGGAGGGTTTTCTTATGCTCACTGGAAAAGAAGAGGACCAGGGGACCAGAGCCCTGCGGGTCCTATGCCACATTTTGGCGGGAGCGGCCATCGCCCTGTTCTCCAGCGTCCTTTTGATGTTTTTCATGTCCCTTGCGGTCTCCGGCGGTTGGCTCCAGGAGAGCCTTATGCCCCAGCTTACGGTAGCCGCCTGCGTACTGGGCGGGCTGATAGGAGGGATGACTGCCGTTAAGCGCCAACGCACACGGGGGCTTCTCCTAGGAATTGGGGTGGGGGTCTGCTTCTTCCTTCTGCTTACCACTATCGGTTTTCTCTGCTTTGATGGAATGAGCGTGGAGAACGGGGGAGCGGCTATTCTGGCCGGTTGTCTCTGTGGTGGGGCGATGGCCGGCCTGCTGGGCGGCGGCCGGTCCGGGAAGAAAAAGAGCGCCGCCAGACGGAAAAAGACCAGGCTAGCCCGCTGACCCAGAGATATCCGCATTCTTTTGTATAGATTGCACAAAGAGAAGAAAAGGAGAATTCTTCTCTTTTCTCAATCTATTCTTCCGGGTGCTTGGGAGAGAGTTGGACTGTCTACATCCTGTGGCATCGATATATAGGATGTGTATTTTGCAGACACCACAATATTTGAGATTTTATGCGAAAAAAGAGGACGGCACACCTGTCTATAAACCGGGATATGAAAGATACGGTTTCCATAATAAATAGACATAATAACCAAAAATCAAAAACTTGAGGTGGTTTCCTTGCGCCGCCATGGCTGGGTATCGTATAATCTAAATAAGAGTTTACAATAAGAGGAGGGTATGTTTTCATGCTTGGTTATCAGGTCGGTTTTATCGGGGCGGGAAACATGGCCTCCGCAATTCTGGGCGGCGCCTTGCGCCGCTCTGTTCTGCGCCCGGAAAATGTCTATCTCTCCAATCCCCATCTGGAAAAAACGGAGCCATTCCGTGCTCAGGGAGTCCATGTGACCACCTCTAATGTGGAAGTGGTCCAGCGGGTAAGCATCGTGGTCCTGGCGGTCAAACCTCAGAAATTCGCCGAGGTGCTCCCGGCTCTGGCCCCCTATTCGGCAGGCAAATGTGTGGTCTCCATCGCGGCGGGCATCTCCATGGAATATATAAAAGGGCAACTCCCCGGGGCCTATGTGATACGGGCTATGCCCAATACCCCGCTCCTGGTGGGGAAAGGGGTCACCGCCCTGGCGGAGGCACCCGAGGTGCCCCGCCCCTATTTTGATGCGGTCAACGAGCTTTTCTCCGCCGCAGGAGAGACCATCCTGGTCCAGGAGACCCTCATCAATCCTCTTATCGCCATCAGCGGTTCCTCCACCGCCTACTTCTTTCGCATTGCCGCCGCCATGGCGGCCCAAGGGGTGAAGCAGGGGCTGGAACCTGCCCAGGCCGTCCGCCTGGCCGCCCTCTCTATGGAGGGCTCTGCCGCTATGCTCCTCAAGAGCGGCAAGTCACCGGAGGAACTCACCCGCCAGGTCTGTTCCCCCGGCGGGACCACCCTGGCGGCCCTCACTGCCTTTGACGACGGGGACCTGGAGGGGATGATGGCTGAGGCCATGACCCGCTGTGTGAAGCGGGCCGAGGAGCTGGGGAGGTAATATCCCGCCGGCTCCGGGCATATCCTTCCATGAGGTGAGGATATGAAACGGCGTGAGACCTTTCGTGTTTTGGACTTGCCGTGGGCGATCTGGTTGCCCACGCTTCTTCCGCTGGCTGTCAGCTTTTTGGTCGGGACCGTGGCCGGTTGCCTGCTGGCAGGCGGGGTGGCCGAGGCCGAGAACGGTACCTTGGCTGCCTACATCGAGGGCTATCTCTCCGCCACCCGCAGCGGGGCCCTCACCGTTCCGACTCTGTTTTCGGTTTTGTGGGATACCCTTCGTTGGCCGCTGTTAACTTGGGTACTTTCCTTTACCGCACTTGGGATTGTAGGCATTCCCATCCTCTTTGCGGCCCGTGGGTTTTTGCTTTCCTTCGCGGTAGCCTCTTTTGTCCGCGTCTTGGGCGGGGCTGGTAGCATTTTGGCGGTTTTATTGTTTGGCCTGACCGGGCTTTTCACAATCCCGGTCCTTTTTGTCTTGGGTGCCCAAGGCCTCGCCGCCTGCCGTGCTCTGGGGGCCAGACTGCTTGGGGAGAAGCGGCGCTCCGCCGCCCCTTACGGCAGGGCCTATTTTCTCCGCTGCGGCGTTTGCTTTGCTGTGCTATTACTGTGTGTGTGTTTGGAACAGACCGTGCTACCCGCTCTGCTTTCCGCAGTGGCGGGTACGTTTTGACCTGTTCAGAAATAGAGATGTAGAGAAGGTTTCGAACGTTCATGGATTTTTTGGCAGGATACGAGGCGTATTTGACAACTGAAAAGAAATCGTCTGCGAACACTGTCAGTTCCTATCTGCGGGATGTTCGGCAGTTTTTGGACTATGCGCAGAGTGAGAAACTCAACGTGGCACAGGCCAACCACGGAGATTTGGAGAAGTATGTGAAGCGGCTTACCGCTAGCGGAAAATCTCCCGCCTCGGTCACCCGGGCGGTGGCGTCCCTGAAGTCCTTCTACGCCTTTCTGATGGACCGGGATCAGTGCTCCTCCAACCCGGCCAAGGGTTTCGCCCCCGCCAAGGTGGAGCGGAAGCTCCCTCAGATCTTGACCAGCAAAGAGGTGGAGCTCTTCCTGGCCCAGCCGGAATGTATCGATTCCAAGGGCTACCGGGATCGGGCTATGCTGGAGCTTCTTTACGCCACAGGCATCCGGGTCTCTGAGCTCATTGGCCTGGATGTGGACAACGTGAATATCCCCGCCGCCTTCCTCCGCTGCACCAGCAAGGGGAAGGAGCGCATCATCCCCCTCTATCCCACCGCGGTCCGGGCTGTGTCCGACTACTTAGAGCGCATCCGTCCCCAGATGGTGGAGGACGAGACGGAGACCGCCCTCTTCGTGAACATGACTGGGGACCGTATGAGCCGCCAGGGCTTTTGGAAGATTATCAAACACTATCAGGAGAAGGCGGGCATAAAGAAGGAAATCACCCCCCACACCCTGCGCCACTCCTTCGCCGCCCACCTGCTGGAAAACGGCGCTGACCTTCGCTCCATTCAGGAAATGCTGGGTCATGCCGACATCTCCTCCACCCAGGTCTATACCCAGTTGGTCAGTAAGAAGCTGAAAGACGTTTACAACAAGGCGCATCCCAGAGCATAAGAGAGCCTACCATCGGCAGGAAGAGCTTCTTCCTGCCGTTTTTTTCTTGCGCCTGTCTCCCTAACATGGTAAAAT
>JAHHSF010000127.1 GCA_020025375.1 Oscillospiraceae bacterium
TGTCCTGGAAGGGGGTGACCGCAAGGCGGCAGGGGGAGGCCCAGGCTCCGGCGATGGCCCCCCAGCCGAAGCCCTCATCCTCCCGGAGACGGAGGTAGGACGAGGCGAAGTCCCGTTCCGCCGGGCTGGCCTCCTCAAAGAGCCACTGGACGAAGGTGGGGGTGTCGTGGGTGCCGGTATAGGCGATGGAGTTGGGGATGCCGTTGTGGGGCAGGTAGGCGCTCTCTCCCTCGGGGTCGAAGGCGTAGACCAGTACCTTCATCCCGGGCAGGCCGCTGTGGTGGATAAAGTCCAGCGCATCGCTGTCCAGGGCTCCAAGATCCTCGGCGATATAGTCCAGCTGGGGCACTTCTTTTCGGAGAAAGTCCACCAGAGCCTGGCCGGGCCCCTTTTCCCAGTGGCCCGCCCGGGCATCCTCGGCATCGGCGGGGAGAGACCAGTAAGTATGGAAGCCCCGGAAATGGTCGATGCGCACCGCGTCGTAGAGAGTGGCCGCCCACTCCATCCGCGCCTTCCACCAGGCGAATACGGCCTCCTTCTGTCCTTCCCAGTCGTAGAGAGGATTGCCCCAGAGCTGGCCCATGTCGGAGAAGGTGTCGGGGGGCACCCCGGCCACCGCTTTGGGGGCAAATTCCTCGTCCAGCTGGAAGAGCTCCGGGTGGCAAAAGACCTCGGCGCTGTCCGCAGAGACGTAGATGGGCATATCCCCGATGAGGGCGATTCCACGCTCGTTGGCGTAGGCCTTCAGGGCGTGCCACTGGCGGAAGAAGGTGACCTGAAGGAAGGTGTGGAAGGCCTCGGCCTCCGGGTCCGGGGCATCCAGGGAGGAGGGCCAGTTCTGCCAGGCGCTCTCATATTGATCGTGCCGGGCCATGAAGGCGGTGTACGCATGGAGCCAGGGCCAGTCGGCGGTGAGGGGTTCGGACCGGGCAAAGGCTTTTTTCAGCAGCGGGACCCGAGTCTCATGGAGGAAGGGGTAGTTCACCCGGTCCGGGTCGGCCCACTTGGCCGCTTCCAGTTCCCCTTCGGTGAGCAGGCCCAGGTCCCGAAGCTCCTCTAAGTCAATGAGGAGGGGATTGCCCGCAAAGGCGGAAGGGGACATATAGGGAGAGTCCCCCTCTCCGGGGGGGACCAGGGGAAGAATCTGCCAATAGCTCTGGCCGGCCTGGGCGAGAAAATCCACAAAACGGCGGGCTTCCTTTCCCAGAGAGCCGATCCCGTAAGGGCCGGGCAGAGAAAAGATGGGAAGCAGGACCCCCGCCGAGCGGCGTTCCAGCATAAAAAGACCTCCTTTTGGCTTTGGTGCTATTCTACTATATGCGCAGTGGAATGACAAGATAGTTTGTGCAAAAAAGCGGAGCGCCCTTTCCGTAAAAAGAGCGCTCCGCGAGGATGGGACTTGCCCAGAATCAGCCCTGCTCGATGGCAGACTTGATAGCATCGAAGATCTCGTCCTGGCCCTCACTCATGACCATAAGGATGGTGCCGTCCTCCAGGGTCTCCAGACGGGCGGCCTTGGCAATCTCGTACTGGTCCTCCAGATAGAACTTGAAGTTGGACTGCTGGGTGTCGATGAAGGCCTGCAGGCCCTCCTTCACGGCATCCTCCTTGCCGGCGGCGGGACGGACCGCGGCGATACCGTAGGCCCGCGCATTAATGGGGGAGATGGCCACGGCGAAGGCGGTCACATCCTCAGCGGTGAAGCCGGCCAGGGGGAGGATGAACTGGGCATCCTCATCCTCGGTGTTGTTGAGCACGGGGACGACCTCGTTGTCCTCCTGATCCCGGGCAGACTCAATGGCGTTGGTGTAGAGGGTGGTAAGCTCTTCAGGGGTCTTTTCAGCGGGTTTCTTGGTACCGCAACCGGTGAGCACGGAAAGGGCCATCACGGCGGCCAGGGTCAGAGTGAGGATTCTTTTCATGTTTTATTCTCCTGTTACATCGTGTTTTTTGGGTTACGCTATCATTGGATGACGGGGTGGAGAAAAAGTTCCCCCTCCTCCGAAAAAAATTCCAGCCCCCCGCCGGGGCCCACCTGGCCGGAGAGAAGGAGTTCCGCCGCCTTGTTCTCCAGCTGGGTCCGAATGGCCCGGCGGAGAGGGCGGGCACCGTAGTCCGGGTCAAAGCCCCGCTTTGCCAGGGCGACCACCGCCTCCTCGGTAAAGGTGAGAGTCACCTCCCGCTGGGCCAGGCGGCGGGCCACCTCCTCCAGCATCCGGCGGGCAATGGAGGCAATCTCCTCCTCATTGAGAGGGCGGAAAACGATGACCTCGTCCACACGGTTGAGAAATTCCGGACGGAAGGTGCGTTTGACCTCCTCCATAACGGCGGCGGTGATCTGGGCAAAGGGGCGGACCGCCCCCTGCTTTTCCGTGGAGAAGCCCAGCCCCCGTCCCTTGGCAGTGATGCGTTTGGCTCCCACGTTGGAGGTCATTACCACCACCGCATTGCGGAAGTCGGCCTTCCGCCCCTGGGCATCGGTAAGGGTGCCGTCCTCCATGATCTGAAGAAGGATGCTCCATACGTCCTCATGGGCCTTTTCCAGCTCGTCGAAAAGGACCACACAGTAGGGCTTCCGCCGCACCTTCTCGGTAAGCTGGCCTCCCTCCTCGTGGCCGATATAGCCGGGGGGTGAGCCGATGAGGCGGGCCACGGTGTGGGCTTCCATATACTCCGACATATCGAAGCACAAAAGGGCCTCCTCACTGCCGAAGAGGACCTCGGCCAGGGCCCGGCAAAGCTCGGTCTTTCCAACCCCGGTGGGGCCCAGAAAGAGGAAGGTCCCGGTGGGCCGCTTGGGATCGCTCAGCCCCACCCGGGACAGGCGCACCGCATTTGCCACTGCCTTCACCGCGTCGTCCTGGCCCACCACCCGGCGATGAAGCGCCTCCTCCAAATGGAGGAGGCGGTCGCTCTCGGCCTGGGTAAGGGCGGTGACCGGGACACCGGTCCAGTCCGAGACCACGGCGGCCACATCCTCGGCCCCCACGGCCCCGGCCCCATGGCCGCACCGCCACACCGCCCGCTCCCGTTCCAGCTCGGCCCGGAAGTCCCGCTCTGCGTCCCGGAGCATGGCCGCCTTTTCAAAGTCCTGGCCCCGAATGGCCTCCTCCTTCTCCCGCTGGGCGCGCTGTGCCCGCTCCTCCAGCTCCCGCAGGTCGGCGGGGGCGGCCTGCCGCTCCAACCGTACCCGGCTGGCCGCCTCGTCCATGAGGTCGATGGCCTTGTCCGGGAGAAAGCGATCGGGAAGATACCGGCGGGAGAGGCTGACCGCCGCCTCCAGGGCCTTGTCGGAGATGGAGAGCTTGTGGTGGGCCTCATAGCGGTCCCGCAGGCTTTTCAGGATGGTGAGGGCGGTCTCCGGCTCCGGCTCCTGAATGAGGATGGGCTGGAACCGCCGCTCCAGGGCAGCATCCTTCTCGATATACTTCCGGTACTCCTCCAAGGTGGTGGCTCCCACCACTTGGATCTCCCCACGGCCCAGGGCGGGCTTGATGATGTTGGCGGCGTCGATGGCCCCCTCGGCGCTTCCCGCTCCCACGATGGTGTGAAGCTCGTCCAGGAAGAGAATCACATCC
>JAHHSF010000128.1 GCA_020025375.1 Oscillospiraceae bacterium
CTCCATCATTGGCGCCTCCTTCTGATATATACCGTTTCATCGGTTAGAATCATTTTACTTCTCCGCTCCAGCGGTGTCAATAGCACACCTCTGACCCGGCAGGAAAAAAACGCTTTTTTGTCTTTCCATTCCGCTCTTTTTGGCGTATAATGAATCTATTCTGCGCAACAAGTGAAACGTCAAAATAAAGGATGCGATCATCATGATGACATTGGACGCCTTCAAGCAGGCCCGTTCTGCCCTCCGCGGCGTGATCACCGAAACCCGGCTGGTCCACAGCCAGGCCTTCTCCAAGGCCTGCGGCAATCAGGTATACCTCAAGCCGGAAAACCTTCAGGTCACCGGTGCCTATAAGATTCGGGGGGCCTTCTTCAAGATTGGCACCCTCACCGAGGACCAGCGGGCCCGTGGCCTCATTACCGCCTCGGCGGGCAACCACGCCCAGGGCGTGGCTTACGCTGCCCAGGCCGCCGGCTGTCCCGCCACCGTGGTCATGCCCACCACCACCCCCCTGGTGAAGGTGAACAACACCAAGGACTATGGGGCCACCGTGGTCCTCCATGGGGCCACCTTCGACGACGCGGCCGCCAAGGCGGCGGAGCTGGCCGAGGAGAAGGGCCTGACCTACATCCCCCCCTTCAACGACCTGGCCGTGGCCACAGGGCAGGGCACCATTGCCTATGAGATTTTTTCCGACCTGCCCGACGTGGAAGTCATCCTGGTCCCCATCGGGGGCGGCGGCCTGGCCGCAGGCGTATCCACCCTGGCAAAGCTCCTCAACCCCAACGTCACCGTTATCGGAGTGGAGCCCCGTGGGGCCGCCTCCATGAAGGCCTGCTTGGAGGCCGGGCATGTGGTCACCCTGGACAAGATTGACACCATCGCCGACGGCGTGGCGGTGAAGACCCCCGGCGACCTGGTCTTCCCCTATATCCAGGAGAACATCGATGACATCCTCCTCATCGACGACGACGAGCTGGTGAACGCCTATCTGGATATGATGGAAAAGCACAAGATGGTGGTGGAGAACGCCGGCCTCCTGACCGTGGCCGCCTTGAAGCACCTGCCCTTCCAGGGGAAGAATGTGGTCTCCGTCCTTTCGGGCGGCAACATGGACGTCATCACCATGGCCTCCCTGGTCCAACACGGGCTCGTCCACCGTGGCCGCGTGTTCACCTTCTCGGTCCAGCTCCCCGACCGCCCCGGCGAGCTGGTCCATGTGGCCGAGGTGGTGGCCCGGGAGAACGGCAACATCATCAAGCTGGAGCACAACCAGTTTGTCTCCATCAACCGGCAGAGCGCCGTGGAGCTCCGGGTCACCCTGGAGGCCTTCGGCCACAGCCACAAGGAGGCCATTCTGGCCGCCCTCCGGGCCGAAGGTCTGGACGCTCAGCTGGTGGTGAGCCACAACATCTATAACTGAAACTGATGCCCCCGGCGGGGAGACCCCCGCCGGGGGCTATTGAAGCGGCGGCGGCCCGGCCCGGTCCCTTCCTGCCGGGCCGGTGGGCCGGGAGAGGTGGAAGAGCGGCCGGGCCGCGGTTGCCGCGTACCGTATCCTATGCCCTGCCCTCCCCCATCGTGCGGTGGAGTAGCGCCTGTCCCCTTCTTCATTTTTCCATACAGGAGGAGAAAACCATGATAAAAATCGCCCCTTCTATCCTCTCCGCTGATTTTGTCAATCTCGAGCGGGATATCAAAGCGGTCTCCGCCGCCGACTGGCTTCATGTGGACGTCATGGACGGCTGTTTCGTCCCCAATATCACCATCGGCGTGCCTGTGGTCAAGTCCATCCGTAAGTGTACCGAGATGTTTCTGGACGTGCATCTGATGATTGACAAGCCTGTGCGGTACATTGAGGCCTTCGCCAAGGCGGGCGCTGACCTGCTTTCCGTCCACCTGGAGGCCGACCACCCCACCCGGATTGCCGAAGCCCTGAAAATCATGGGTGAGTGTGGGGTCCAAAAGGCCGTTGCCCTCCGGCCCATCACCTCGGCCAATGCCATCCTCCCCTATATCGAGGAGCTGGACATGGTGCTGGTGATGACGGTGGAGCCCGGCTTCGGCGGCCAGGCCTTTATGGAAAACCAGCTGGACACCATCCGCCAGGTCCGGGCCATCATCGACAAGTACAACCCCAAGTGCCGCCTGGAGGTGGACGGGGGCATTTCTCCCAAGACCGCTCCCCTGGTCATCGCCGCCGGGGCCGATACCCTGGTGGCCGGCTCCGCCGTCTACGGTGCGGCCGACCGTGCCGCCGCCATCCACGCCCTGCGGGGGAATCAGGGATAAGCCCCACCTTTCATTCCTGCTATTTGGAGGTCACCTCATGCAATACTTTCCCCCCGCCTTAGAAAACCTGGTAGAGCATTTCGCAAAGCTCCCCGGTATCGGTCGAAAAACCGCCCAGCGTCTGGCCTTTTTCCTCCTCTCCCTCCCGGAGGAGGAGGCCGCCTCCTTTGCCAACGCCATTTTGAGCGCAAAAAAGTCCATCTCCTGCTGCCCCGTCTGTCAGAACTTCACCGAAGGGGAGGGCCCCTGTGCCATCTGCTCCAGCCCCAAGCGGAACGCCGCCCTGGTCTGCGTGGTGGCCGACCCCAAGGACGTGATCGCCTTCGAGCGCAGCCGGGAATACGACGGCCTCTACCACGTCCTCCATGGGGTCATCTCCCCCATGAACCATGTGGGTCCCGACGATCTGCACATCAAATCCCTGGTAGAGCGGGTGGCCTCCGGCACGGTCCAGGAGGTCATCATGGCCACCAACCCGGACACCGAGGGCGAAGCCACCGCCATGTACCTCTCCCGGCTCCTGAAACCCTTCCATGTGAAGGTCAGCCGCCTGGCCTACGGCATCCCCGTGGGTTCCCACCTGGAGTACGCCGACGATGCCACCCTCATGCGTGCTTTGGAAGGCCGACGGGAAATGCTCTGAACCAAAGGTAGTCACTCTAACCACCCGCTTTATTCAAATGAGCCTCGGACTTTGTCCGAGGCTCATTTGTTGCTATATTGCCACTTCCCCAAACAGGCTTCGACCGAAACAGGCCCGCACCTGGGCCGGGTCTCTGGTTTGTCCCAAAATCCACATGAGCTTGGTGACGGCGGCCTCTGTGGTCATATCATAGCCTTGGATGACCCCCTGGGCCAGAGCCTTCTGCCCCGCCTGATAGAGGGAGAAATCGCTCCGTTCGTAGAGGCACTGGCTGCACACCACCACCGCCATCCCCGCCTGGGCGGCCTTGTGGAGCTTGGCGATCAGATCCCTGCGGATGAAGTGAAGTCCCCCCACCCCGAAGGCCTCGATGACCACCCCCCGGTAGTGCATGGAGAGGAGAACGTCGAAGATCTCCGGGTCCAGGCCGGGGGTGAGCTTGATCAAAAATACCTCCCGACACAAATCAGCCTTCAACGCACAAGGTCCGGCCACCGCCGGGATGGCCTCCGCATGGAGATGGAGCCCGCTCCCATCCACTGTGGCGGCCAGGGGCCAATTCACGCTTTCAAAGGCATCGAAGCCGGTGGTCTTGGTCTTCAC
>JAHHSF010000129.1 GCA_020025375.1 Oscillospiraceae bacterium
GACCACCGTCCACCACACCGACGCCAATTCCCCCTTCGTCAAGACCCTGCTCTCCTGCTATGAGAACTACACCGGCGTGAAGGACGCCAAGCCCCTGGCCATCGGCGGCGGCACCTATGTCCACGACATCCCCGGCGGCGTGGCCTTCGGCTGTGAAGTGGAGGGCTTTGAGTACAACATGCACGGACCGGACGAGAAAACCCCGGTGGAGGATCTGCTCCGCTCCGGTATGATTTTCACCCAAGCCATTGTTGAACTGTGTAATGATATGGAAAGAGAGGAAACAATATGAAAAAACTGATTACCACCCTGACCGCCGGTCTGCTTGCCCTCACCCTTACCGCCTGTGGGGGCGGCCTGACCACCTTTGACGCCACCGCCTATATCCAGGGCCTTATGGACGAGACCTACCTGGGAAAGTTCAGCGAGGAGTACATGAAGAGCGTGAACATCGACCTGGAGGAGGCCGAGAAGACCTACCGCAACAGCCTGGAGGTGGAGTTCCAGTACCTGGCCAATGCCTTTGAGCTGGATCAGGAGTATCTCTCCGAGGAGGTCTATGAGGATGCCCTGGACCTTCTTGCTGACATCTACCAGAACGCCCGCTATGAGGTCAAGCCTGCCACCAAGACCGAAAAGGGCTTTGCCGTGGAAGTGGTGGTTCAGCCCTATGACATCGTGGCCGTCATCTACGAGGAGTACATGGAGGACTACGGCAAGACCTTCAATGAAAAGTACACCGACTACACCGCTGAAAAGATTCAGGCCATGAGTGACACCCAGTACGAGGACTTCCTCACTGAGTATGAGAACGATTGGGCCAGCGGCATTCTTCAGCTCTTCCGGGATCACGCCGCCGAGGGCGGTTACCTGGATGCCGAGTCCATTATCATCCAGCTTGCCCCCGATACCGATGGTCTCTACACTATCAGTGACAACGACTTCTCCAACCTGGACGCCCTCATTTTGGCCTACCAACGGTAAGAAAACAGAGAAGCAGCAAAAAGCGGCTCTACCCATCTCGGGTAGAGCCGCTCTTCCATTTTGGATTTAAAAATCCGCGTTGCCCACGGTGCGGGGGTGGAGCTCCACATCCCGGATGTTGGAGATACCGGTGAGGTACATGACCATGCGCTCGAAGCCCAGGCCGTAGCCGGCGTGCTTGCAGGAGCCGTAGCGCCGCAGATCGCAGTACCACCAGTAGTCCTTGGGGTCCATGCCCAGCGCCTGAATACGGGCCTCCAGCAGATCAAGCCGCTCCTCACGCTGGGAGCCGCCGATGATCTCGCCGATGCCGGGGACCAGGCAGTCGGCGGCGGCCACGGTTTTGCCATCGTCGTTGGCACGCATATAGAAGGCCTTGATTTCCTTGGGGTAGTCGGTGACAAAGACGGGCTTCTTGAAGATCTGTTCCGTGAGGAAGCGCTCGTGCTCGGTTTGCAGGTCGCAACCCCACTCCACCTTGTAGTCGAACTTGTCGTTGTTCTCCTTGAGAATCTCCACCGCCTCGGTGTAGGACACCCGGCCGAAGTCGGAGCAGGCCACGTGCTGGAGCCGCTCCTTCAGGCCCTTATCTACGAAGTTGGAGAAGAAGTCCATCTCGTCGGGGCACTTCTCCATGACGGTGTTGATGATATACTTGATCATGGCCTCGGCGGTGTCCATGTAATCGTTCAGGTCAGCGAAGGCCATCTCGGGCTCAATCATCCAGAACTCGGCGGCGTGGCGCTGGGTATTGGAGTTTTCCGCCCGGAAGGTAGGACCGAAGGTGTAGACATTGCCAAAGGCCATGGCGAAGTTTTCGGCGTTGAGTTGGCCGGAAACGGTGAGGCTGGCTCGCTTGCCAAAGAAGTCTTGCGCGTAATCCACCTGGCCGTCCTCTGTCTTGGGGACATTCTGAAGGTCCAGGGTGGTCACCTGGAACATCTCGCCCGCGCCCTCACAATCTGAGGCGGTGATGAGGGGGGTTTGGACATAGACGAAGCCCCGGTCCTGGAAGAAGCAGTGGACGGCGTGGGCGGCCACGCTCCGCACCCGGAAGGCGGCGGAGAAGAGGTTGGTCCGGGGGCGCAGGTGCTGAATGGTGCGCAGGAACTCCACGGAGTGCCGCTTCTTCTGCAGGGGATAATCGGGGGTAGAAGCGCCCTCCACCTCGATAGCATCGGCCTTAATCTCCAGGGGTTGCTTGGCCTCGGGGGTGAGGACCACGGTGCCCTTCACAATGAGGGCGGCACCCACGTTCTGACCGGCGATTTCCTTGAAATTGGACAGATTCTGAGCGTCCATGACCACCTGCAGATTCTTGAAGCAGGAGCCGTCGTTGAGCTCGATAAACCCGAAGGTCTTCATATCACGGATGGTCCGGGCCCAGCCGCAGACGGTGACATTCTGGCCACCGAACTGTGCCTGGTCGGCAAAAATTTGCGCGATCTTGGTGCGTTCCATAGCGTTGTTCCTCTCATTTCTCCTCCCCGAAGGGAGAGGCTTTCCCTACATTATAAGGTGTTTGGCGAGATTTTACAACACCTGATTCTCTTTTTCCCGGGCTTTCCACGCCTTAACCCCCCAGTCCTCCTGATTCCGGCCCGAACCAGACCGCCGGATCGACGGCGGCCAAAAGGATTGCGCCGGAGTCTGTCCCTGTGGTACAATATGAAAAATTCACCCCAAAAGGAGGCTCTCCATGAAGGAAAAATACGCCCTCATCAAGGCCGAATGCCTGAACGCCGCCACTGCCGATCCCTTTGAGCTGCTCATCCACCTGATGAAGCAGCCCGCCCTCTCCATCCACGGCCCGGAGCACCATGTGCTGGACGGTTCCTGCCTCCTCGCCGCCCTCCACAACGCCGGGATGGGCTTCGACCTGGAGGCCGCCTTGAACGAGATGGCCCTCCGGGGAAGCAAGATGCCCGGAGCCACCTGCGGCCAGTGGGGTGTCTGCGGCTCGGCGGCCTCCCTGGGGGCCGCCCTCTCCATCCTCCATGGCACCGGCCCTCTAAGCCGCGACCAGTTCTACAAGGACAACCTCACCTTCACCTCCCGGGCCCTGGCCCGCATGGCGGAGGTGGGCGGCCCCCGGTGTTGCAAGCGCAACGCCTTCCTGTCCATGGAGACCGCCGTCGTCTTTGTGAAGGAGCGGTATGGGGTAGACCTCCCCGCCAGCACGCCCGTCTGCACCTTTTTCCTCGCCAATCAGCAGTGCCTGGGGACGGACTGCCCCTGCTTCCCGGGGGCGGCAAAATGAGCAAGCTGAAAGTCGCCTTTGTCTGCGTCCACAACTCCTGCCGCAGCCAGATGGCGGAGGCTTTGGGCAAGCGGCTCGCTGGAGACGTGTTCGACTGCTATTCCGCCGGTACCGAAACAAAGCCCCGCATCAACCAGGATGCCGTACGCCTGATGAAAGAGCGGTACGGCATCGACATGGAGGCCGACCAGTCCTCCAAGCGACGCGCCGATGTCCCTCCCGTGGACATCGTGGTCACCATGGGTTGCAACGTCCACTGCCCCAACC
>JAHHSF010000013.1 GCA_020025375.1 Oscillospiraceae bacterium
GGGCTATGGGAACAGACAGTTGAGCTTTTTTTGAAAACCAGTTAAAAAACCATTAAATCCGGTCCCCACCCCTTGCGCCGGTGGATAAAATGGGGTAGACTACAATCAGCAAGGACGAACCCATTCAATTATAGGAGGTAATTTTATGTCTTTCTTTGATACATTTAAGGAGAAGGCCACCGACCTGGCCCAGAGCGGCGTGGCGAAGAGCAAGGAGCTGGCCGAGATCGGCAAGCTGAAGCTGGACAACGCCGCCGAGGAGGACGCCATCAAGAAGGCCTATATCGAGATCGGTAAGCTCTACTACGCCGAGCGTGGCATGACCCCCGAGCCCGCCTATGCCGCCCTGTGCGAGAAAATCACCGCCTCCAAGGCTGTCATTGAGAGCAACGATGCCCGTGCCGACGAGATTCGCGCCGCTGGCGCCACTGCTGCCGCGCCCGAGGCCCCCGTGGTTACCGAAGTCCCCGCCGAGGAACCCGCGGCTCCCGCTGCCCCCGAGAGTCCCGCTGAGGACGCTCCCCAGGAGTAAAACAAGAAAGCAAAAAAGTTGCCGGCCAAATTGGCCGGCAACTTTTTTGCTCTTATAAATCTGTGTCCTCTTTCTAAACAAGAAGGGGGCAAAAACCGCTGGGGACATTTCCTCCCTGCGTTAACGACTCCTGAGGGGCTCTCTGGGGACCAGGGACCCCAGCCCCCGGTGCGGGGAGCGACACACTCCCTCCGCAAGGCATCTTTACGCCCGGTTGCTCTTGCGAAAGGCGAAAAACTTCTGCCCGAAGTAGTTCAAAACCGTATACAGCCCCATGCAGATAACCAGGGAGACGTTATTGGCCCAGGTCTCCACAAAGACGCTCTGGAGGGCTTTGGCCAGCAGAGGCTGGAGGAAGGGAGTGGTAACGACCCAGAGGACGGCCACGTTGATGGCGAACTTCACCGCCGACTTTTTCAGTTCCTCGTCGGAGTGGAAGGTAAAAAAGCGGTTGAGAAAAAAGCTCATGGTGGCCCCGGCCACATAGGCGATGGCAGAGGAGAGGACCGGATGCCAGTGGGCCAGGTTATAAAGCCCGAAGGTAATGGCGGCGGAGAGGAGGGTATTGCCCACCCCCACCAGGAGGAAGCGGAAAAAGCTGTTGTGGAGCAGTTTATCCTTCATGGTCCAGCACCTCCCGAATGAGGAACCGGGGCCGGCCCTTGCTCTCCAGGTAGATCTTGCCCACATACTCTCCTATGACCCCCAGAGAAAGGAGGATGAGGCCCCCGATGGCCCACACCGAGCAGATGACGCTGGCCCAGCCGATGACGGTCTCTCCGTTGGCCCAGCGGACAATGGAGTAGATGAGCATGAGGATGCTCACCAGGAAGATGAAAAAGCCCAGTCCGGTGATGAAGCGGATGGGCTTTGTGGACAGGCTGGTGATGCCCTCCATGGCAAAGGCCAGCATCTTTTTCAGGGGGTACTTGCTCTCCCCGGCGAAGCGCTCTCCCCGCTCATATTCCACCACGTCGGTACGGTAGCCGATCATGGGCACCACGCCCCGGAGGAAAAGGTTGACCTCCTTGAACTGGGCAAGCCCCTCCAGCGCGCGCTTAGACATAAGGCGGTAGTCGGCATGGTTAAAGACGGTCTCTGCCCCCAGGGCGTTCATCACCCGGTAGAAGCCCTCGGCGGTGAACCGCTTGAAGAAGGTGTCGGTCTTGCGGGAGGAACGCACCCCATAGACGATATCACACCCCTCCAGGTACTTGTCCACCATCCCGTCCACCGCGTCCACGTCATCCTGGAGGTCGGCGTCCATGGAGATGGCCATGTCGCAACGGTCCTTCGCAGTCATCAGCCCGGCCAGAAGGGCGTTCTGATGCCCCCGGTTCCGGGTCAGGTCCACCCCGGAAAAGATGGGATTTTGGGCGTGAAGCTGGGAAATCAGCTCCCAGGTGCGGTCCCTGGAGCCGTCGTTCACGAAGAGGACCCGGCTCTTTTCCGAGATCTTACCCGCCCCCATGAGGGCGGTGAGCTTGTCCTTCAGACGGCGGGAGGTTTCCGGCAGGACCTCCTCCTCGTTATAGCAGGGGACCACGACATATAAGGTGTTCTCTCTCATTTTTCAGGCTCCTCCCAGGGCAAGGGGATGTCCACCAGCTTACAAATTTGGTTCAGCAGGTCAAAGTTGGGATTTCGTGCGCCGCTCTCAATTTGGTTCATAAACGACTGGGAAATCCCTAATATCTTTGACATTTTATTCTATTCTGGCTCAACTTTTTTCTTGTCTTTTTGTCTTTACAAGCTCATGAAACGTAGCCATTTTATCACCCTTTGCATGATATAGCAATATGCAACCACAGTAAATTTATTGCTTATCGCAATATTTCATCAACCTTTATATTGCTGGATACCCTTGCCTGCGGCAAGTGTTCAGCGCAAGCCCGGCCATGCTATGCCGGCCAGGGGGAACTGCGTCAGACGCAGAAGCCCTCTTTCTTGCCGCACAAGAAAGAGGACCTCTCAGGTGGGGACGTTCCCCCCCATCTATACGGGCGTGAGAAGTTGCCGTAGCTTCTCCATAGCCTTTCTTTCGATTCGGGACACCTGCACCTGGCTTACGGAAAGGACCCGCGCGGTCTGGTCCTGGGTAAAGTTCCGATAGTACCGCAAAACCACCACCTGCCGCTCCCGGTCAGGCAGCGCGTCGATGGCGGCCCGGAGGGTCACTCGCTCGGCCACCTCCTCCGCCATATCAGACCCGTCTGCCAAAATGCCCTCCAGGGTGAGGCCCTCCTCCCCCGTCTCGCTTTGGAGGCTGGCCACCGCGGCGGTGGCGGTATCGGCGGCGGCGATTTCCTCCGGCTCCATGCCGGTCTCGGCAGCCAGCTCAGACAAGGTTGGCTCCCGCCCCAGTCGCCAGGCCAGCTTGTCCCGGGCGGCCCGAAGGGCCATGGCGCTCTCCTTCACTGTGCGGCTTACCTTTACCGGACCGTCGTCCCGAAGAAAGCGGCGAATCTCCCCGGCGATTTTGGGCACGGCGTAGGTGGAAAACTGACAACCATAGTCCGGGTCGAAGCCCCGGACCGCCTTCAAAAACCCCAGACAGCCCAACTGATAGAGGTCGTCGGCATCCACACCCCGGCCATAGTACCGGCGCACCACGCTCCAGATGAGGCCCACGTTTTCGGTCAAAAGGTCCTCACAGGCCCCGTTGTCCCCGAGCCGGGCCTTTTCCAGGAGGGTGGCGCTCTCCCCGGTCAACGGCTCCCGCCCAGGCGGCGGGCGATTTTCTTCCGCAGGGTGACAGCGGTCCCCTTTCCGGGTGTGGAGCGGACCCGCATGGCATCGGTGAAACTCTCCATGATGGTAAATCCCATACCGCTCCGCTCCTCACTTCCGGTGGTGAAAAGGGGCTCCCGGGCCTTCTCCACGTCGGGGATGCCCACGCCCGTATCCTTCACCACGATCTCCACCGTATTGTCCTCAAAGAGCCGCAGGCGCATGGTCACTTTTCCGATGGTATCCGGGTAGGCGTGGACGATGGCGTTTGTCACCGCCTCGCTCACGGCGGTCTTGATGTCATTCACCTCGTCCAGGGTAGGGTCCAGCTGGGCGGCAAAGCAGGCCGCCGCCGTGCGGGCGAAGGCCTCGTTGGCCGACCGGCTCCAAAAGGCCAGTTTGACTTCATTCACGGGTCTCATATCTATGTACCTCCCTCATTCTATTTTCATCAGCTTGGACAGCCCCGCCGTCCGAAGCACCTTCAGGGCTTGAACCGGGGTCCCCTGGACGGTCACGGTCCCCCCGATTTCCGCCGCCCTGCGGTAAATTCGCAGCAGCACGGCGATGCCCGAGGAGTCCATAAAGGTCACCCCGGACAGGTCCACCGTCACGTCTCGGGCCAGCGTGGCCTCCAGCTCCCGGTCAATCTGGGCCATAAGGCCCTTGGCCCCGTGGTGGTCCACGTCCCCGGTCACCGTCAGGGTCAGATGGAAGCCCTCGCCTTCGTGAGTCATAGGCATGGCTTGTCCCTCCTTTTTCCGCACAAAAAATCAGCACATACCAAAATTTGGTATGTGCTGATTTTATCACAAGTGTTTTAGGTTTTTTTGTCATTACATGGTGGCAAGCTGTTCCTCCAGCTTGGCAACGAGTGCCCTGAGGTTCTCGGCACGCTCCCGCTCGGCCTGGACCACGTTGGCGGGGGCCTTGTTCACAAAGCCGGGGTTGCCCAGCTTGGTCTCCAGGCCCTGGAGCTCGCCCTTCTTCTTGGCAAGATCCTTTTCCATGCGGGCCTTCTCCTTGGCAAGGTCCACCAGCTCAGCCAGTGGGATAAAGACGCGGGCCTCCTGGGTGACGGCGGTGACCATGCCGGTCTGGTCGGCGGGGGCGGTATCGGTGACGGTAAGCTCACTGGCGTAGGCCAGGCGCTTGAGGAAGGCCTCCCCCGCCCGGAAAAGGTCACCCTTTTCGGTTACGATGGTCATATGAGCCCGCTTGGAGGGGGGCACGTTCATCTCGGCCCTTCTCGTACGCACGGCGCGGATGACATCCATCACCAGTTCCATGGTGTTCTCCTCGGCAGCGAAGTCAAAGGCAGGGTCGTACTCGGGCCATTTCTGGAGCATGAGGAAGTCCCCTTCGTGGGGCAGGGCCTGCCAAACCTCCTCGGTGATGAAGGGCATAAATGGGTGGAGGAGCTTGAGGAACTGGGTGAGGACGTAGAGCAGGACCTGCTGGGCCCGGATCTTGGCATCCTCGTCCTCCCCCTGGAGGCGGGCCTTGGTCAGCTCGATATACCAGTCGCAGTAGTTGTCCCAGATGAAGTCGTACACCTTCTGGGCGGCCACTCCCAACTCGTACTTTTCCATGTTCTCGGTCATTTCCCTGATGGTGGTGTTCAGCTTGGACAAAATCCACTTGTCCTCCAGCTCCAGCTTCCCGGGCAGGCCGCATTTGTCAATGGTGAGGTTCATCATCACAAAACGGCTGGCGTTCCAGATCTTGTTGGCGAAGTTCCGCATGGCCTCACACCGTTCGGTGTAGAAGCGCATATCGTTGCCGGGACTGTTACCGGTGATGAGGTTGAAGCGGAGGGCGTCGGCGCCGTACTGCTGGGCCATCTCCAGGGGGTCGATACCGTTGCCCAGGGACTTGGACATCTTACGGCCCTTGTCGTCCCGGACCAGGCCGTGGATAAAGACGGTATGGAAGGGGGTCTTTCCGGTATGCTCACAGCCGGAGAAGATCATCCGGGCCACCCAGAAGAAGATGATGTCATAGCCGGTGACCAGCACATCGGTGGGGTAGAAATATTTGAAGTCCTCGCTGTTCTCGTCGGGCCAGCCCAGGGTGGAGAAGGGCCACAGGGCGGAGGAGAACCAGGTGTCCAGCACGTCGGGGTCCTGCTGGATGTTCTTGCTGTGACAGTGCTCACACTCCGTGGGGTCGGTCTCGGAGACCGTCATATGGCCGCAGTCGGCACAATACCACACGGGAATCTGGTGGCCCCACCAGAGCTGGCGGGAGATGCACCAGTCATGGACGCTCTCCATCCAGTTGGTGTAGGTCTTGGAGAAGCGGTCGGGGACGAATTTGGTCTCCCCCTCGTTCACCACCCGCAGGGCCTCCTTGGCAAGAGGCTCCATCTTTACGAACCACTGGGCGGAGATGATGGGCTCCACATCGGTGCCGCAACGGTAGCAGGTGCCCACGTTATGCTGATGGGGCTCCACCTTCACCAGGTAGCCCCCCTCCTCCAGGTCGGCAACGATGGCCTTCCGGGCTTCGTAGCGGTCCAGGCCGGAGTACTTGCCGTACCCCTCCACCACCACGCCGTTGTCGTCCAGGACCCGGATGGATTCCAGGTTGTGGCGCAGGCCCACCTCGAAATCGTTGGGGTCGTGGGCGGGGGTCATCTTCACGCAGCCGGTACCGAAAGCGGTGTCCACGTACTCGTCGGCCACAATGGGTATTTCCCGGCCCACCAGGGGCAGGATGCAGGTCTTTCCCACAAGATCGGAGTACCGCTCGTCACCGGGGTTCACGGCCACACCGGTGTCCCCCAGCATGGTCTCGGGCCGAGTGGTAGCCACCACCAGATAGCGGCCCTCCTCCCCGGCGATGGGGTACTTGATGTGCCAGAGGCTACCGGGCTTGTCCTTGTACTCCACCTCTGCGTCGGAGAGGGCAGTGATGCAGTGGGGGCACCAGTTGACAATGCGGCTCCCCTTATAGATAAGCCCCTTGTTATAGAGGGACACGAAGACGTGACGGACGGCCTTGGACAGGCCCTCGTCCATGGTGAACCGGGCCCGGTCCCAGTCGCAGGAGGCTCCCAGCTTCTTCTGCTGCTCCACGATGCGGTCCCCGTATCTGTGCTTCCAGTCCCACACCCGCTCCAGGAACTTGTCCCGGCCCAGGTCGTGACGGGTGAGGCCCTCATTCTTCCGAAGCTCCTCCTCCACCTTGATTTGGGTGGCGATGCCGGCGTGATCAGTGCCGGGGACCCAGAGGGCGGCATACCCCTCCATCCGCTTGAAGCGGGTGAGGATGTCCTGGAGGGTAGCATCCATGGCGTGGCCCATGTGGAGCTGGCCGGTGACGTTGGGGGGCGGCATCACGATGGTAAAGGGTTTTTTATTTTCATCCCTGTGCCCCTTAAAACAACCGTTGCTTTCCCACATCTTATAGATGCGGCCTTCCACTTCCTGGGGCTCATATACTTTAGGCAATTCTTTATGCATGGGTCTTTCCTCCCGATCTAATCTTTACAATGCGGACCCTCTTCCCGGTCTTGGCCTCCAGAAAGGCGGAAAACTCCGCCGGATCTCCCTGGAAAAAGCCCTTCTTGGGCAGAAGATAGCCGAAATGCTTGTTCAAAAACAGGGCGTAGTAGTCCTGGGCCTCCACAACGGCCTTAAAATCGCTGTAATTGTGGAGCACCCGCTCCACCTTGGTCTGCGCCACCAGGCGGTCGTCCTCAAAAAAGAACTGTTGCTCCATCCCGTAGCCCAAGCGCAAGCCGGTCTTCCAGGTGAGGTAGCGGTAGTAGTTCATGTCCAGAACCAGCATGACGATGCCGGCGGCCACGCACACAATGGGCATGATGGCGAAGCCCACCTCAGCCAGGGAAGCCATGCCGGCAATCACGGCCACAGTGCCCACCACCAGCAGGGATACCTGAATGAGGGTGAGCTTGAACCACAGCACCGATTTTCCCGTGATGCGGTGGTAGGCATTCAGCTCTTCCGCGCCCAGCTTGGTTTCAACTGCGAATTTCATACAACTCCTCCTTTTTTCGGCTCAAAACGAAAAACGCCCCGAGCCTTTCGGCTCGGGGCGAACAAAAGTCCGTGGTACCACCCGAATTCAGACGAAAAACGCCCGCACTCTTCCCTTTAACGCAGAGATACGTTCCCCCTTACTGGATTCGGGGGGAAAGCTCCCAAGTCACTTCCCGTTCTTCCCCCAAGGGCTCTCACCTGCCGCCCTCTCTCTGAATGGGTCCCAAACGGTACTCCTCTTGTTCATAGCATTGGGATTAGTATATGCAAAATTTGTTGAATTGTCAAGCGGGATTGACGTGAATCATAATGTGCTTGACCTCTGGAAAGGTCGTCTCCACCCGGTTGTGGACCCGCTCGGCCACGGCATGGCTCTCCCGCAGAGGCTTCTCCCCGTCCACGGCAATCTCCATGTCAATGTAGACCCGGTTGCCGAACATCCGGGTGCGGAGCAGGTCCACCCGGACCACCTCCTCCTGATCCGCCACGTACTGGGTGAGTTTCTTCTCGTATTCCTCGCCGCAGGCGGTGTCCAGCATCTTTTGAAGGGCATCCTTCAGGATGTCGTAGGAGACCTTCAGTATGAAGAGACAGATGACCACGCTGGCAACCGAGTCCAGTACGGGCCAGCCCAGCATGGCGCCACCGATGCCGATGAGAGAGCCGATGGAGGAAAAAGCGTCAGACCGGTGGTGCCAGGCATCGGCCACGAAGGCCGGGGAGCCGATGAGCTTCGCATAGTACAGGGTATAGCGGTACATGGCCTCCTTGCCCACGATGGAGGCCACAGCGGCCACCAGCGCGATGGCGCTGGGGACGGCCAGGGTCTCATAGTGCCCGGAGAGGATGTTGCCCAGCCCTACCCGGCCCACGCCCAAGCCGATCCCCAAGAGAATGAGGCCCAGGAAGAGGGCGGCGATGCACTCCAACCGCTCATGGCCGTAGGGGTGGTCCCGGTCCGCCGGCCGCTGGGACACCTTCACCCCAAGGAAAGCGATGAACGTGGTGATCACGTCGGAAAGGGAGTGAATCGCATCAGACACCATTGCACCCGAATGACCCGCCACCCCGGCAAACAGTTTGAAGCCGGAGAGCACCACATTTCCCACGATACTGACCAGCGACAGGTTGCGGATGACGACATTCTCGTTTACCGCAGGGTGGGCAGGGGCGTTCCCCCGCCGCTTTTTCTTGTTGACTGTCATAAAAGAAACCTCCTGTTTTTGTCCCGTATGGGACTTGATTGGTTCTCTTTATGGCACTTCATTGAGATGTCTGTTCCAAAAATGGGTAGAAAAAACACATCTGTGGAACATACAACTGTCCCACAGATGTGTCGCTCACGATCCGTTGCCCCAAGGGGCCCGGCCCCACGCCCTTTCGGGCGTCGCCTGCTCAGTTTGTACTGTTGATCTCGCACCCCGCAGGGGATGTAATGCAGTGCAAAGAGTTTCTTATTGATACCATATTCTATGCCTACTGCCAAGCTACGGACACATTTTTCCGTTCGCAAATTGCAAGTGCAGGGTGCGGATTGTTTCTTAGGTGTCCAACTTCATTATGCAATCGGCCATAGCAGATTTCATGCTCAAATCAAGCAGATGATATTGTAGCTCTACTTCTTCCCCACCCACTCAGAAATCTTTTCGCACTTTTCCTCCAGCCAGACCCGCAGGTCATCGGCGGTGCCTCCCCGGACATTTTCCTTGTCAAGCATCATGCCCTGGCCGTCAGACTGAATCATATAGAAGCACTGCCGGGTCTCCAGCAGGCGGATACAGTCGGCGTAGGGATACTTGGCGGTTTTCCCGTTCTGGAAGGCCAGCACGTCAGCCTTCTCGAAAACGAACTCGCTGACCTGGGTCTTTGCCCCCATGCCCTTTTTGGCCTTCCGGGCCCAGAGCGGATAGAAGAACGCCCCTCGGAAAAGCATCGCGGCCCCCCACAGGGCGAGAAGGGCAGGAAACAGAGGCTTCCGGTACAGAGCGGCCACCACCACGGCTCCCGCCAGGCACAAGCCGCCCACGAGAAACAGTCCCCCTCGCTTTCGCCGGTTCTGCTTCTTGGCAAAGATCTGGCCCATCACCCGCTGGAGCTCCTCCAGCCGTTCCTGGGTATATTCGGTCCGGGTACGCAGTTGTTTCGCCATAGTTTTCTCCTTTTCCCTATTATATAATAGATAGCAGTATATGAAACTTTCTGCCCATTGTCAAGCACAGGGACAGTTGGCGGCAACACCAGCGTTCCCGGCTGGTAGAATTGTTAAACTTTTTATAATACCTGTCCATTTTCTTGACATTAAGTTTAAGAGCGATATAATGAAGATACTTTCTTTGTTAAGGAGGAATTATTGTGGCACAGGCAAAAAAAGCCGCTTCTAAGCGCCCAGCGAAGTCCACCGCCCGGATGTCCAAGAAGGGGCCCCTCACCCCGGACCAGCTGGAGAAGATGGATGCCTGGTGGCGGGCCGCCAACTACCTGTCGGCAGGCCAGCTCTATCTTTTGGACAACCCCCTGCTCCGGGAGCCCCTCAAGCCCGAACACATCAAACGCACCATCGTGGGCCACTGGGGCACCGTGCCTGGGCAGAACTTTATCTATACCCATCTCAACCGGGCCATCAAGAAGTATGACCTGGACATGATTTATGTCTCCGGCCCCGGCCACGGCGGCAACGCCATGGTGGCCCAGGACTGGCTGGACGGCACATACAGCGAGGTCTACCCCAACGTGAGCCGGGACGAGGAGGGCATGAAGCGCCTGTTCAAGCAGTTTTCCTTCCCCGGTGGAATCGCCAGCCATGCGGCCCCCGAGACCCCCGGTTCCATTAACGAGGGCGGTGAGCTGGGCTACTCCCTGGCCCACGCCTTTGGCGCTGTATTTGACAACCCCGACCTGCTGGCCGCCTGCGTGGTGGGCGACGGCGAGGCAGAGACCGGCCCGCTGGCCACCGCCTGGCACTCCAACAAGTTTTTGAATCCCATCACCGACGGTGCCGTCCTGCCCATCCTCCACCTCAACGGCTACAAGATCGCCAACCCCACCGTCTTCTCCCGTATCACCCATGAGGAGCAGGAGATGTTCTTCAAGGGTTGCGGCTGGGAGCCCCGCTTCGTGGAGGGGGACGACCCCAAGCAGATGCACCAGATGATGGCCGCCGCTCTGGACTGGGCCATTCGGGAAATCAAGCGCATTCAGGAGCAGGCCCGGGCCGATCAGGATTCCACCCGCCCCCGCTGGCCCATGATCGTCTTTCGCTCCCCCAAGGGCTGGACTGGCCCCAAGGAGGTGGACGACCTTCAGGTGGAGGGCTCCTTCCGGGCCCACCAGGTCCCCATCACCGAACCCACCAGGGACGCTAAGCGCCTGAAGATGGTGGAGAATTGGCTCAAAAGCTACAAGCCCGAGGAGCTTTTTGACGAGCACGGTGCCCCCAAGGACTTTTTGAACGAGCTGGCCCCTGAGGGCGACCGCCGCATGGGAGCCAACCCCCACGCCAACGGCGGCCTCCTCCTCCGTGACCTGCGCCTACCCGATTTCCGCAAGTACGCCGTGGACGTGCCCGCCCCTGGCGCGGTAAACGCCCAGGATATGATCGAGCTGGGCAAGTACGTCCGGGATGTGGTCAAGCTGAACGCCGAATCCCGGAACTTCCGAATCTTCGGCCCCGATGAGACCCAGTCCAACCGTCTGGGTTCGGTCTTTGAGACCACCGACCGTTGCTGGAACGCCGACATCCTGCCCACCGACGACCACCTTGCCCCCGACGGCCGGGTGATGGATGGGATGCTCTCCGAGCATATGTGCGAGGGCTGGCTGGAGGGCTATCTTCTCACCGGCCGCCACGGCTTCTTCAACAGCTATGAGGCCTTCATCCGCATTGTGGACTCCATGTTCTCCCAGCACGCCAAATGGCTCAAGGTCTGCAATGACCTGCCCTGGCGGCAGTCCATCGCCTCTTTGAACTACGTTCTCTCCTCCAACGTGTGGCAGCAGGACCACAACGGCTTCACCCATCAGGATCCCGGCTTTCTGGATCATGTGGCCAATAAGAAGGCCGACGTGGTGCGGCTCTACCTCCCCCCCGACGGCAACTGTCTCCTCTCCTGCTTCGATCACTGCATCAAGAGCCGGAACTACGTGAACGTGATGGTCACCTCCAAGCATCCCCGGCCCCAGTGGCTCACCATGGAACAGGCCATCAAGCACTGCACCCACGGCATCGGCATCTGGCAGTGGGCCTCCAACGATGCCGGGCAGGAGCCCGATGTGGTCATGGCCTGCTGCGGAGAGACCCCCACTCTGGAGACCCTGGCCGCCGTGACCATCCTGCGCCACTATCTGCCCGAGCTGAAGATCCGGGTCATCAACGTGGTGGACCTGATGAAGCTCCAGCCCCATACCGAGCATCCCCACGGCCTCACCGATGAGGATTACGACGCCCTGTTTACCAAGGATAAGCCCATCATCTTTGCCTTCCACGGCTATCCCACCCTGGTGCACGAGCTCACCTACCGCCGGCACAATAAGAACCTCCACGTCCGGGGCTACAAGGAAGAGGGCACCATCACCACCCCCTTCGATATGCGGGTTCAGAACGACATCGACCGCTTCCACCTGGTGGAGGATGTGGTCATCCGTCTGCCCCAGCTGGGTAACCGTGGCTCCTTCCTCATCCAGCAGATGAAGGACAAGCTGGTGGAGCACAAGCAGTATATCTACGCCAACGGCCAGGATATGCCAGAGATCCGAAACTGGAAGTGGAACGACGGCAAGGGTTCCTACGAATAAAGATACAACTATAAACTTTTTCCGGTATAAGAGCCATTTTTAATCTTACCATGCATTCCTAACCTTCCAACAAGCAAAGCGGCCAGCCCTTCGGGGCTGGCCGCTTTGCTTGTCGGAAACACCGTTTGAATTGATCTGCGTATTTTGGGGTAAGGGGGTGAAGAGATGGAAACCATGTCCGGGGAATGTCTGGTTCTGCTGGCGGCTGTGACCGCCATCCAGCTTGCTCAGGGAAAGTGCGCCGAGGAGCTGGGGACCCTGGGCGCTTTTTTTACCGTTCTGGGGGACAATTTGGCCCTGCTGGCACTGAAAGCGCCCCCCTGCGGGGAACACTGACTCATTTTTCCAAATACTCCAACAGGGCATCCTTCCGCTGGGCGGCCTGATCCACCCCGGTCTGCCAGAGGGTATGGATCTTGGTCTGATCCTTCTCCACCCGGGAGAACCCCTGGGTACTGGGCGGGTCAAAGAGAAAGGCCTTCCCCTCCCGCTCCATCTGGAAAAGCCGCTCCCGGTCGGCGTTGTAGTTCTCCGCCCGGCGGCGCATCACTTCACAGAAGGCAGGGTACTGCCGGTAACGGCGGTCGATGAAGGGTTGTAACTTTTCCGGCTTCCGGCGGTAGCTCCGCTCCCGGGTGAGGACCACGATCAGCTTGTCGCACCCCAGCTCCTGGGCCCGGCCAAAGGGAATGGCGGCCGCCGCCCCGCCGTCCAGGTAGGGCTGGCCGTCGATGTGATAGATGGGGAACATGAGGGGCATGGCGCAGGTGGCCTGGAGAAGTGTCATGTGCTTGTCGTCCGGGTCCACAGGCTTGAACTCGGCCCTGCCGGTGACCAGATTGGTCACCCCCGCCTCCACCACTCCGGGGAAGGCCCGGAAGGTTTCAAAGTCAAAGGGGACGAGCTTGTTTGGGATGACCTCATAGGTAAAGCGCAGGCCGAAATAACTGCGGTTGAAGGGGTCCAGCAGATTTTTCGCTCCCATGTACCGCTTGTCTTTGCCATATTTCAGCAGGACCTCCAGATTCCGCCCCCGCTGTCTGGAGACGTAACTCACCCCATAGGCGATGCCCGCCGAGACCCCCACCACCACGTCGGGCATGGGGAGCCCCAGATCCAAAAAGCCATCGCAGACTCCCGAGGAAAAGATGGTACGGAGAGACCCGCCCTCTAAGACCAAACCGACTTTCATGCCTTGTTCCCCTCTATGATATGCTCCTTCAGCCTTGCATAGGTCTCCTCCGACAGGTCATGCTCCAACTTGCAGGCATCTGCGGCGGCCGTCTTTTCCCCCACCCCCAGGTGAACAAGCCAAGCGGTGAGAAGGCGGTGGCGCTCATACATACTTTCGGCCACCTGGCGGCCGGTATCGGTCAAGGTGATGAGGCTGTCCTCTCCCATGAGGATGTGGCCGCTTTCCCGCAACAGGGCCATGGCCCGGCTCACGCTAGGCTTTGAATAATCCAAGTGGCGGGCGATATCCACCGAGCGGACCGCCCCTTTCTTCTCTCCCAGGATAAGGATGGCTTCCAAATAATCTTCTCCCGATTCATGCAGGGCCATATTCCCCGCCTCCTTCCTCGTCTTTGCGCCGGAACCGCTCAGCTCCTCCGGTACACAGGTGGCCACACAGCGGGCCACCGCCTGCTCGTACAGCCGTTTTCCGGCCTCGATTTTTTCACAGACGTACCTCTCGCTGGAAATATATACTTATTATAGTATACCAGCCTTTCCCACCAAAAGGCAAGGCCCGGCGGAAATTTCCGCCGGGCCTTTCAAGGTTTTCAACTTTCATTCACCTCAGGGACCGCGGGACCTTGAGCTTGCTAAGTGTTGCACTTGGTTTGACAGTTCACTCCCAGAATAAACCCTCCGGTGAGTGGCGAGTCAATAAAATTCAAAAAAACGGAATCACGACGCCTGATCGGCCCTGCCGGAGCCGGTCGATCTCCCCAATTCGGACATATCGTCCCATGGTCCCTCCTTCTTTCCTCTTGCGTTCGCCTCGTTTTTCCCCTATTATACAGAAGAAGAGACTTTCCAGCAATGGAAGGGGGGGAGAAGAAATGGAACAGCGTTTTGCCGCTCTGGTCCTGGCCGGGGGAAGCGCCCGGCGGATGGGAGGGCGAAACAAGGCCCTTCTTTCCCTGGAGGAGCGCACCTTTCTTGCCCGGCTGGAGAGCGCCTTCTCCGATTTTGAGGAAAAACTTCTCTCCACCAGTGTCCCCGAGCTGGCAGAGGGAACAGGCTTTCTCCCCCTGTCCGACCAGTTCCCGGACCGTGGCCCCCTGGAGGGGCTTCGGGTGGCGCTGAGCCAGTGCCGGAGCGAGGGCCTGGTGGTGGCTGCCTGCGACATGCCCCTCTTCCCCGGTGAGCTGGCCCGCGCCCTGATAGAAGCTTTGGGAGACCGTGAGGCCCTGGTCTGCCGGGACCGAACAGGGGGGCTCCACCCCCTTTGCGGGGTATATCGCAAATCCTGCCTGCCTGCCATCCAGGCCCAGCTGGCTGCCGGAGACTTCCGGGTACGCCGGGTTCTGGCCGCGGTGAACAGCGGGGAGTTTTTGCTGGAGGGCACTCCCTTTCCCGACGAGGTCCTCACCAACATCAATACCCAGGCGGAGTTTCAGACCTTGCTGGCCCAGCGAGAAGGTTTGACTTCCTGACGGAAGTTTTTTCGCCTTTTTTCTTTTTACTTTGTGGTTTTTCCCTATATTCAAACAGGAAAAAATATGGTATTCTTAAGATGTATGTGTAAAATTTGATTTGCAAGCAGGAGGACCAGCTTATGCCCGAATTCCGCCCCGGCAGATACCGGCACTTCAAAGGCAAGGAATACCAGCTTCTCTATCTGGCCCGCCACTCCGAGACCCTGGAGGAGATGGTGGTCTACCGCGCCCTCTACGGAGATGGCGGCATTTGGGTCCGCCCCGCCGCCATGTGGAACGAAACCGTGGAACGGGAGGGCAAGACCTATATCCGCTTTACCTACATTGGGGAGTAAAAGGAGAATCACACCATGAGTCTTTCACAAGTTCTGTCCCTGCTGGGCGGGCTGGCCGTCTTCCTGTACGGAATGTCCTCCATGTCCGACGGTCTGGAGACCCTGTCCAGCGGCCGGTTGGAAAAAATTCTGGAGCGCCTGACCAGCAACGTGTTTAAGGGGGTCCTCCTGGGTACCCTGGTTACCGCCGTCATTCAGAGTTCCTCCGCCACCACCGTCATGTGCGTGGGCTTCGTCAATGCCGGTATCATGAAGCTCAACCAGGCCGTGGGCATTATCATGGGCGCCAACATCGGTACCACCGTCACCGCCCAGCTCCTCAGTCTGGGGGACATCTCCTCGGACAACCTGCTTATGACCTTCCTCAAGCCCTCTGCGCTGGGCCCCATCCTGGCCGTAGTCGGCATTATCCTCTATATGTTCCTGGGCAAGGGCACAAAGAAAACCGTGGGCCAGATCCTGCTTGGTCTGGGCCTCATCTTCATCGGCATGAAGTCTATGGAGAGCGCCGTCTCCGCCCTGCGGGACGTGCCCGAGTTCCAGCAGCTCTTCCTCTCTTTCTCCAATCCCCTTCTCGGGGTCGCCGTTGGCGCCCTGGTCACCGCCTTGATTCAAAGCTCCTCCGCCTCGGTGGGTATTCTTCAGGCCCTGAGCACCACCGGCATGGTCAGCTTTAATATTGCCATGCCCCTCATCTTTGGCCAGAACATCGGCACCTGTATCACCGCCATCCTCTCCTCCATTGGCGCCAGCAAAAACGCAAAACGCACCGCTATGATGCACCTGTCCTTCAACCTTATCGGCTCCATCGTCTTCCTCGTCCTTCTCTACGGAGCCAACGCTCTCTTTGAGCTCCCCTTCTGGACCATGACCATGACCCGTGGAGCCATCGCCAACTTCCACCTGGCCTTCAACCTGTCCTGTACCGCCCTGCTTCTCCCCTTCCATAAGCTCCTGGTCAAACTGGTGGAGAAGCTGGTCCCCAGCGACACCGAAAAGCAGGAGATCAATATGCTGGACGAGCGTTTTCTGGCCTCCCCCTCCCTGGCTCTGGAAAAGGCCCGTGAGACCGTGGTCCACATGGGCAAGCTGGCCCAGGCCAACTATGAGCGCTCCATCGCCATGATCGACAAGTACGACGAGAAGATGAATGAGCAGTTCCGGGAGGACGAAGCCGCCCTGGACAAGCTGGAAGTCATGCTGGACAACTATCTGGTCAAGCTCACCGACCGCGCCCTCACCACCGCAGAAAACATGCGGGTCTCAGAGCTTCTCCACACCCTGTCCGACTTTGAGCGAATCGGTGACTACGCCGACAATCTTCGTGAGTGCGCCGTGGCTATCCACCAAAAGGGCTGGTCCTTCTCCGAGGAGGCCATGGGTGAGCTCCACGCCCTCACCGATGCGGTGGAGGAGATCCTGGACCTCACCGTCCGGTGCTACGACTCCCGGGTCCGCTCCCTGGCCGTCCAGGTGGAGCCGTTGGAAGAGGTGGTGGACCTCATGCGGGACGCACTACGCAACCGCCATATAGAGCGACTGAAGAACAACGAGTGTACCGTGGAGAGCGGCCTTCAGTTCCTGGAGCTGGTCATCAACCTGGAGCGCATCTCCGACCACTGCTCCGCCGTGGCCGTCTTTGTTGTCCGGGAAACCGCCCCTGCCAACGACCTCTCCCGGGAAGATGCCCACGCCTACCTTCACCAGCTCCATCATTCCGATGCCCCTGAGTACACCCAGGCCTTTGCCGGCTATAAGAACAAGTACCTGAACCGGGTAGAGAAGTAACCCTGAAAAAAACCCCCAAGGTCCTATTGAACTGCCCCATTTTGTGCGGACAGTACAAAAAAGCCCCCCTGGCAGGGTAAT
>JAHHSF010000130.1 GCA_020025375.1 Oscillospiraceae bacterium
GGCCAGGGCACCCAGATAGTCGGAGGCGGCCTGGAACTGGGGATAGCTCATGCCGTCGCCGATGAAGAGGAAGACGTACTTGGGGGCGGTCGCCTGGGTGAGCTGGACCACCGGTGTGGCAGAGGGGGTGGCGGGAGCAGGGGAGGCGCTGGGAGTGGTGTTATTGGCGTTACAGCCGCCCAGAGCGGTGGCGGTCAGGGAGAGCGCCAGAATGGGGGCGATCCATTTTTTGTTCATTCTCTTGTTTCCTCCAAAGTTCGATTGTAGATATTCTGTGAAAGACCTTCTTTATTTTAGGGAACCCATGTAAAGACCGTCACCACGCTTTTGTAGAGTGGGTGTAAGAAAACGGTAAAGAGGCGCGGACCGAAAGGTCCGCGCCTCTTCTCCCGCTTAGTTTTCCCAGATGTGGTGGTCTCGGTCCGAGATCTGGGCCAGGGCCTGTCCCGCCTCCATGTCGCAGACGTGGCATTTTGCCAGGTCTCCCAGGGCCACCATGCCCACCAGCTTCTGGTCCTCCATGACCGGAAGGCGGCGGACCTGGGCCTCCGCCATGCGCTCGGCGGCCTGGCGGGCATCGTCCCCCGGCTTCACCACCGAGCAGTTCCGGGTCATGATGTCCTTGACCTGGACCTTTGCCGGGTCCTCCTCGGCGGCGATACAGCGGACAATGATGTCCCGGTCGGTGAGGATGCCACGCAGGCCCCCATCCGACCCTACCACGGGTACCGAGCCCACGTTGTGCCGGGCGATGAGCTGGGCGGCGGCGGCTACCGTGTCGGTGGGCATCACAGACACCACGCTGGGATTCATCAGTTCTCGTACTTGCATATCTGCTTCCTCCTTGTTAAAATAGGGCTGGTAATACCCGTAGTATGGACGGAAAAACGAGGAAGGATACCATGAACTTACTGCTTCACATCTGTTGCGCCCCCTGCTCGGTGGCCTGCGTCAAACAGCTCCGGGCGGAAGGCGTCGAGCCCACCGGCTATTGGTACAATCCCAACATCCACCCCTTCACCGAGTACCGGGCCCGGAAAAACTGCCTGATCGAGTACGCGGGCAGCATCGGCCTGAAGCTGGTGGTGGAGGACGAGTACGGCCTGCGGCCCTTCGTCCAGGCGGTGGCCGCCAATATCGACGGCCGGTGCGGCTACTGCTACGCCAGCCGGTTTGAGAAGACCGCCCGGTACGCCGCCGAGCATGGTTTCGACGCCTATGCCACCACCCTTACCGTCTCCCCCTACCAAAATCACCCTCTCATTTTTGAAATCGGGAAAAAGGTGGGGGAAAAGTACGGGGTGGAATTCAAGCCATACGACTTTTCTCCGGGATTCCGGGAAGGGCAGGCCGAGGCCCGCTCACTGGGGCTTTATATGCAGAAATACTGCGGCTGCGTGTTTTCCGAGGAGGACCGTTACTGCAAAAAGAAAAAGAGGGACTGACCCGGCGGGCGGCATCTGCCAAGCAAAAGCAGGCACCATGAAAAACCTAGGTTTTTCATGGTGCCTGCTTTTGCTTGTTTCGGCAGTCATTCAGATGTTACGAATTGGTCTGAATGGATATGTCGCCGGAGACTGACTTGAGTATGACGGGAACGCCATTGTCAAGTTCCAGGGGGCTTTTCACCCTCTCTCCGTTCAGGATAATTGTGCCAAGGCTACTGGCCTGGAGGGAAGCCGCATGGTCCAGCAGAAGGTCAATATCACCGGAAGTGCTTTTTAGAGAACCCATCTCAGAGATAGAACCTGAAACATTGGTACCTCCCGAAACCGTGCCGGCTTTCAGATTGCCAAACTCACCGTTCAGAGTTATGTGGCTGGATACCGTCTCAGCATCCAAGCTGTCAGCAACCAGACCGCTCGCAGAGATTTCACCGGACGTACTACCCAGTTTCATTTTCTGAGCAGTGACATCCTCCACCCCAACTGTGCCGGAGGTGGAAGAAAGTGAGGCCGTATCACAGGAAAATCCACTGATGTCCACATTGCCGGAGAGGGTGTCCAGTTCCACCTCAGACAGAGAGGTACCTTCCGGTACGGTCACTGTCACAAACCAATCCTCGTACCGGTCAAAATACTCCTTGGGATCGAATGCGGTCTCTACATATAGTGTGCCGTCCTCTACACCGAAGCGCTCCAGCGGCTCCTTTTCGGAGAGATTGTAGGAAATTGCCCATTGCTCTCCGGGAATGACACGGATGTCGGCTGCCAGCACATCAACGATGATGGAATCAAAGTCCGTCAAGGTCTGTGAATCGGCCTGAAGCGCCGGCTTGTGCACGGAGCTCAGTGTTGACGAGTCATCCGTGCTCGCTGGTACCGGAGGTTTGGGTTGATCCTTGCAGGCGGGCAGGCACAGTGAGGCTACGAGAAGCATGCTTATTGTCAGTATTTTTTTCATATGCCAAAGTCCTTTCTTTTCGATTCGGTCTGGGGAGACATCCCAGCCAAAGTCGGCACTATGCCAACAATTTGTACACTGATCTGGTATGGGAATCGGCTGTCTGATTCTTCAGAGAGGGTCCTTTCTCTCTTTACTTTACTGTAGTTCTATACACAGTTTATTATTTTATTCCAAATTTGTAAAGGGTAAAATCCCCTATGGATCCGTATCTGAAGGCATTTATTTTTTGCAAAGTGCAAGTTGGACACCTGCACAGTAGAAATTAGTTTATCAGATGCAGGCGATCCTTATGGGGCAACGGCGGGGAAAAAGGTCTTGAACTCCTCCCCCGCCGTCGTGGCGAAGAGGCGGGCAGCGGCCAGGGCCTCCTGGAGGGTGTTGCCGTGGGAGCCAACCTCCACCAGAAGGGAGCCGGTGGTGAGGTGCTGGTTGAAGCGCCCGGTGCGGATGGTAATGGGCCGAGCCAGGGTAGGGTCCTTCTCCGCCAGCCGGGCCTGAAGGTCCAGAGCCAGGGTAAGGTTTTTCCGCCAGTTGGGGTGCTCCAGGCCGGAGTCGTTGCTCCCTACCACCAGCATGACCTGGGCAGTCTCCTCTCCCCCGTTGGAGGTCACGGTCTTATAGACCTCCCCGTTTGGACCGAACAGGGCGTCCCGGTGGACGTCCAGTACCACCCGGATGGAGGGGTACTTGGCCAAGTATCCCTCCACCCCTGCCTTGGAGCGGTCATAGGCCCCGCTGTAAGCCGGGTAGTCGTAGAGGGTGGTGTCATGGAGAACGGAAAAGCCCATGCCGGTAAAAATTTGGGCCATCTCCTCTCCCACCCGAATCATGTTGTAGCGGTCATCCAGGGTGCGGGAGGTGTCACTGGGCTGGTACACGTCGGTGTTATCCATGGTATAGGCCTCGGTACCGTGGGTGTGCATGATAAGGATCTGCGGCCCCTCGGTGGGAAAAGTTATGTCAACCTGTGCGGCGCCCAGGGCGGCAACATCCACCGATTGACTGGTAGTGTTGTTCACCGAAAGGGTCTCAGCGGAGAGAAAGCCGCTCTCATGCTCCCAGGTTTTGGAGAGGATGTCGTCCGGGGCGGTGGTGACC
>JAHHSF010000131.1 GCA_020025375.1 Oscillospiraceae bacterium
CGAGGCCCCCCTTCGTTCTGCGAAGGAGGGCCTCGATCTCCTCATTCTTCAAAACCTTCAGCTTGGCGGTGTTGACGCCGCAGATCTCCACTTTTCCCTGCATCGGAAGCTCCTCCCGCCATCTCTTGATGGTAGAAGTATCTCCCCCAAAGGGACAAACATACGGTCTCTGCAGCCCCTAAATTTTTTACTTGTAGACGGAGTTCGATGGAATTTTGCCCCGCCGCTTGCTTATCCGAAAAAAGATGGATATAATGGAGCCAAATCATTAGAGGGGGACTGACCCATGATTCTGGCCATTGACGCCGGCAATACCAACATTGTTCTGGGCTGTATGGAGGGCGAAGAGCTCCGCTTCACCGCCCGGGTACGCACCGACCGTGCCAAGACCGAGGACGAGTATGCCCTCATTTTCCGTAATCTCTTCGACCTACACCAGGTGGACCGCCACAACCTGGAGGGAGCCATCCTCTCCTGCGTGGTCTCCGAGCTCACCGAGGTCTTACGCAAGGCGGTGGAAACCGTCATCAAAAACCGACCTTTGGTTGTGGGTGCCGGGCTCAAGACCGGGCTGAATATCAAAATCGACAACCCGGCCCAGCTGGGGGCCGATTTGGTGGTAGACGCGGTAGCCGCCCTGGCTAAATACCCAAAGCCCATCGTCATTTTCGACATCGGCACCGCAAACACCATGTCGGTCCTGGACGGCCAGGGTCGGTTCCTGGGGGGTGCCATTATGGCAGGCCCCCGCCTGTCGGTGGATATGCTGGCCTCCCGCACCAGCCAACTCCCCCGCATCGAGCTGGATGCTCCCCCCAAGGTCATCTGCTCCAACACCATCCAATGTATGCAGGTAGGAGCCATCTACGGCCACGCCGCCATGATTGACGGCCTCATCGACCGGGTGGAGGAAGAGCTGGGGGAACCCATTGGTACCGTGGTGGCCACCGGTGGCCTCTTCGGGCGAATCGCGCCCTATTGCCGTCGGAAAATCATCTGGGACGATACCCTCATGCTGGATGGGTTACGGATTTTGTACGAGAAGAATAGAGGTTAAGGTTCCCCTCATTGACGGGGACGGGACATACCTGGATATTCCAGCCGTGGCAAAATATATGACCGGAGCAACACAAGCCCGGCATCTTTCGATGCCGGGCTTTCCTTACGCCATTTTCAAAATTTCCTTCTTCAATCTGGCAATGATTCGCTTCTCCAGCCGGGAGATATAGGACTGTGAGATCCCCATACGGTCGGCCACCTCCTTTTGTGTGCGCTCCGGGCGGCCGTCCAGGCCAAAACGCATGACAATGATTCGCTTTTCCCGCTCCTCCAGCCTTTCCAGGGCATCAAAAAGAAGCTTCCGATCCACATCGGCCTCAATGGGCCGCATGATGATATCACTGTCGGTCCCCAAAACATCGGAGAGAAGAAGCTCATTGCCGTCCCAGTCCGTATTCAGGGGCTCGTCAAATGAGACCTCGCTCTTGAGTTGAGAGGTTTTCCGCAGATGCATGAGAATCTCGTTTTCGATGCACCGGGAGGCGTAAGTGGCCAGCTTGATATTTTTGGCAGGCTGGAAAGTCCCCACCGCCTTGATGAGGCCGATGGTTCCGATGGAGATAAGGTCCTCGATTCCAACTCCAGTGTTCTCAAACCGCCGGGAGATATAGACCACCAGACGTAGGTTGTGCTCGATGAGGGTGGCCTTGGCCTCCGGGTCCCCCTCGCTCAAACGCCGAATCATCTCGCCCTCCTCGGTGCGGGGCAAGGGTGCGGGGAGGGTATCGTTCCCCCCGATATACATGATCTTCCCCGGGGAGAGAAGTCCCCACTTTGACAGCCATCTTTGCATCCACGTCCAGAATTTCATCCTTCACCCTCCAAACAACGCGCCGTAGCCCCCGCCGTCCGACACCGGGGTTGGGGACAGCGCTACCAATAGACCTCCGTACTCCCGCTTCCCTACCGAGACCCGGTCAGCCCGGATCGCCAGCAGAAAACCGCAATCCACCCCAACCGCCCGGTAAGGGAGGAGCCGCAACCGCCGCCCCAGGGAATCCCCCGCGCACTTCTCCATCACGGCGGCGGGGTCCCGTAGGCCCCCCAATACCTTTTCCGGGAGCAGGCTTCCCAGTCTTGCTCCCTCGGCCACCAGCACCGGGCGGCCGGTAGCCGGATCGGTGAGGGTGTTCCCAGTGTCCCGCAGGGCAGTAAGCAGGACCTGTTTCCCCTCGATGGAAACCACTACCGACTCCAGCTCTCCCCCGCTGTGCCGTCCCGTCCGGCGGAAAAGCAGGGTGAGGACCAGGTAGCAGACCGCCGCCGACAGCAGGACCAACTTCAGGTCCATTCCGGTCGCCAGGATCCCATTCTGGAAAGTTAAACCTCTTCCGGTGAGCAGGCCCATGATTAGCACGCTCCCCCCCAGGGCGCAGGAGAGGCCTAAAAATAAAAATCCCACCCGCAAAAGGTGGGCACTCCCCCCAAAGGCGGCCACCCCCATAAGGGCGCCTGCGGCCAGTGTACAAGCTGGGAGAAGGAGCCACTGAAAGCCGGGCAAAAAGACCAGTGCGGCCTGCACGGCCCCAATGGCGGCCCCCAACAGGAGACGGAGCCGTCCGAACCCTTCCCCCGCCACCTTGGCCGTCACCAGAAGGAGGAGGTAGTCGATGATAAGATTGAGAAGAAACAAGCTGTCCAGATAAACCGTCACACAACCGCCCCCTTCCGTGCCTTACTTGGTCCAGCAGGCATTATTATAGGGCATGGTCCTTCCAAAAAAGGTCAAACCGGGCCGATGGACAAAAAAGAGGCTGACAAGGGCTTTCCCTTGTCAGCCTCTTTTCTTTTTCAAAAAATGGCACCGCCACGCTCCACGGTCTTAATGTTCTTCTCGACCTTTGCCCGGGGGAGCATGACCTCCCGACCACAGCCCAGGCATTTTAACTTGAAGTCCATCCCCACCCGCAGGACCAACCAGTCCTTGCTCCCGCAGGGATGCTCCTTTTTCATATGCAGGGTATCGCCCAGTTGAATATCCATAAAAGCCTCCGAGTGGAAATTCCTTTCTTCCTACGCATATAGTGGTGCAGAGACTCTCCAAGAAAAAAGAAAGGATTGGTCATATTGGAAACACGGTTTTGGCCGGAGGGCCGACTGCTCTCCACATCCGCCAACGTGGCCCACTGCGCCAGCCGGGAGGCCTTAAAAAAGGTTCAGGCCGACCGGACGGTGGTGGAAGGGACCGCCATGCTCTGCACCCCAGACCGGGAGCTAGTCGTAGAGCTGAATAACTTGACGGGTCGGATCCCCCTGG
>JAHHSF010000132.1 GCA_020025375.1 Oscillospiraceae bacterium
CCTCATGAAGGCTGCCCTCGCAGACCAGGGTGGCCCGGGTGCGGGTAAGCTCCCCCTCCGGCAGGTCGGGGTGGGTGCGGTACAGGTGGTCGGCGGTGACCATGCCCAGGACAGAATCTCCCAAAAACTCCAGCCGCTCGTTGCTCACGGCCCCGGAGGCCCGATTCTCATTGGCGTAGGAGCTATGGGTCAGGGCATTTTCCAGCAAGGTCTTGTCCTGAAACCTATAGCCCAGCACTTCTTCCAGTGTCTTCATCTCAAGTCCCTCATTTCAAAACAAAACCCCGCGCTGGGCGGGGTTTTGTCGTTTTCACTTAGTCCAGCTTGTTCTGCAGGTACTTCACCAAATCGCCCACGGTGGTGATGCCAGAAAGGTCTTCCTCCCCCAGTTCGGCCACGTCAAAGGCCTCCTCCAGGGCCATGGAGAGCTCCACGATGTCCACAGAGTCGGCGCCCAAGTCACCCTCGAACGCCGTTTCCATCGTGATGCTGTCCACATCCACGGCAAATTGCTCGGCGATGAGCTCGGCCAGCTTTTCAAAGATCATGTTACTCGACTCCTTCGTCATTGGTCTAATCTACCCTATTAGGTTCAATCACATAATAGGAAGTTTTTCCTCCGGTGTCAAGTCCCATTTTTAAACTTTTTCCCAATGGGTGGCTCAGACCCGGGGCTCCTTGGTCAGGCGCATGTACGAGATGTTCTCCGCAATGTCGTCCGCGATGCCGGAGGAGGACACCTTGATCGCCTGCCGGATGGCGTTCTGGATGGCGTAATCGTCGGAGGAGCCGTGGGCCTTGATGACCGGCTTGGAGATGCCCAGCAGGGCGGTGCCCCCCACCTCTCTGGAATCCAAGCGCTTCTTAAAGTCCTTAATGCCCCCGGACACCAGCACAGCGGCCAGCTTGGTGAGAAGATTCTTCTTGAACATCTTCTTCATCTCCTTGGTCATGAAAAGGCCGGTGCCCTCCAGGGCCTTGAGGAAGATGTTGCCGGAGTAGCCGTCGGCCACGATTACGTCCACCGCCCCAAAGACGGCATCCCTGGCCTCCACATTGCCCACGAAGTGGATGCGGCCCTGGTCATTGGCCTGCTTCAACAGACCGTAGGTCTCCCGCTGGAGGTCGGTGCCCTTGGACTCCTCTGCGCCGATGTTCAGCAGGCCTACCCGCGGCTCTGGACGGCCCAGAACGTGCTCGGCGTAGTAGCTCCCCATAAAGGCAAACTGGAGAAGGTATTCGGCGGTACACTCGGCGTTGGCGCCACAGTCGATAAGGATGGCCCCACCGTTCCCGGTGGGAACCACGGGAGCCAGGGCGGCCCGGCGGATGCCCTTCACCCGCTTGACCAGCAGGGTAGCGCCCGACAGGAGGGCGCCGGTGGAGCCGGCCGAGACAAAGGCATCCCCATCCCCGTTTTTCAGCAGGTTCAAGCCCACGGTCAGGGAGGAGTCCTTCTTCTCTTTAAAGGCGGTGGCAGGGTTGTCGCACATCTCCACCACCTGGGCGGCATGGGCAATCTCCACTCCGGGGGGCAGGTCGGTGATGCCCTCCTCCTGGAGGCAACGGAGGATATCCTCCCCCCTGCCCACCAGGACGACCTCCACCCCGTACTCCTTTACGGCGGCCAGAGCGCCCTTTACGTTACAGGCGGGGGCGTTGTCCCCGCCCATGGCGTCAACGATGATCTTCATATGGTTTCCTCCTTGTTTTCCCCCGAAAGACGGAAAATATGTACCCCCTGGAAGGGGAACGGAATTTGTGGTCTCCCCGGCCGCACTGGGCCAAGCGACTGTTCTTTTTGCAAGAAGAAAAGGGGCGGGCACGCAGGGGCGCAGAGCTTCTTAAACTGTAAGCCCCGCCAGAACGTCCAGCGCCCGCTGGGAAATTTCGGCGTTTTTGTTCCGCTTGCCTTTGACCCGGTGGTCCAGGGGCGAAATCAGCCCGAAATTCACGTTCATGGGCTGGAAGTCCACCACGCTCTCGTTGCTGATATAGAGGGCCAGAGCGCCGATGGCAGTCTCCTGGGGAAAGTCCACAGCAGGCTTGTCCAGCAGGCGATGGGCCAGTTCCAGCGCGCACAGCAGGCCGGAGGCGGTGGACTCCACATAGCCCTCCACCCCAGTGATCTGCCCGGCGAACATGATATTCTCCTTCCCCCGGACCCGGTAATAGCGGTCCAGGAGGCGGGGCGAATCCAAATAGGTATTCCGGTGCATGACCCCGTAACGGAGGAACTCGGCGTTCCGGAGGGCGGGGATCATGGAAAAGACCCGCTTCTGCTCCCCCCACTTGAGATGGGTCTGGAAGCCCACCAGATTATAGATACTGCCCTGGCTGTTATCTTTGCGGAGCTGGACCACGGCATATGGCTCCTTCCCGGTCCTGGGGTCCTTGAGGCCGCGAGGCTTCAAGGGGCCATAGCGAAGGGTATCCACCCCTCTTCTCGCCATGACCTCCACGGGCATACAGCCCTCAAAGACCGACTTGTCCTCAAAGCCGTGGACCTCGGCCTCCTCGGCAGCGCAGAGGGCGGCGTGGAAGGCGGCGTACTCCTCCTGGGAGAGGGCGCAGTTGATATAGTCCGCCGTCCCCTTGTCGTACCGGGAGGCGAACCAGGCCTCCTCCATGTCGATGCTCTCAAAGCTCACGAGGGGGGCGGCGGCATCAAAGAAGTTCAGGCGGCGGCTGGCCGGGAAAAGGGCCTGGATGGCGTCGGTCAGGCCCTCCGAGGCCAGAGGCCCGGCGGCCACAATGACGCTGCCCCCAGTGATGGCGGTGACCTCCTCCGCCACGACGGTGATAAGGGGGTGGCTCCTCACCTTTTCGGTGACGGCCCGGGAGAAGGCCTCCCGGTCCACAGCCAGGGCGCCGCCGGCTTCCACACGGTGCTGGTCAGCACAGGCCATGATAAGGCTGTCCAGGCGGCGTAGTTCCTCCTTCAGCAGGCCCACGGCGTTCTCCAGCTGGTCGGACCGAAGGGAGTTGGAGCAGACCAGCTCGGCAAAGTCGTCGGTGTGGTGGGCGGAGGTCCTCTTCTGGGGCTTCATCTCAAACAGGCGTACGGGGATGTCACGCCGGGCCAGCTGCCAGGCCGCTTCGCAGCCCGCCAGCCCCGCGCCGATGACGGTAACAGGTTCCATGTTTATTCCTCTGTCTTTTTGGTGGTCTTCTTGGTCGTGGCCTTCTTGGCGGCGGGCTTTTTGACCGCCGTCTCTTTTTTCGCCGTGGTCTTCCTGGTAGTAGCGGCCTTCTTGGTGGTGGTCTTTGTGGCAGCC
>JAHHSF010000133.1 GCA_020025375.1 Oscillospiraceae bacterium
CACCATCACCGAGCTGGTAGAGGCGACCGACCCCCAGGTGGTGGATATCTGTACCCCCACCTTCCTCCATAAGGAACATGCCATGGAGAGCCTCTCTCTCGGACGGCATACCATTGTGGAGAAGCCTTGCGCCCTAACTGAGGCGGATGCCCGGGCTATGTTTGCCCTGGCCGAAGAAAAAGGGGTCCGGCTCTATGTCGCCCAGGTTCTTCAATTTAGCCGGGAAATTGAAGTGCTCCGGGACTTGGTGGAGAAGGAACCCTATGGAAAGCCTCTGGATGCCATGTTTCAACGCCTTTCCGCCCGGCCGGAATGGGCCCGGGGCGGATGGCTCTTTGACAGAGAGAAGAGCGGACTGGTTCCCTTCGATCTCCACATTCACGACCTGGACGTACTGGCCAGCCTCTTTGGTCCGCCGGATAGGGTGGACTGTTACGCCTGCGGCAAAGAGGACAGGGGATTCAAGGAACTCTACCGTTGGGAGTACCGCTGCGGCGGGGTAAACGTGGTGGCGGAAGCGGGGTGGCTCAATGCCTCCATTCCCTTTACCGCCACCTGGCGGGTGTGCTTTGAAAATGCCGTTGTCCTCTACGACGGTCAAACTGTCACCGCTTACCCCTACGGCGGGGAGCCCGTGGTCTTTGATACCGAGGAAGCGGTGAAGATTCCTACCGGGATCAATGTTCCCCCAACGGGCTGGTACTTAAACGAACTGGGCCACTTCCTGGACTGCATCCGAAAGAATCAGGATTCCACCCTGGTGCCCAGGGACCGGGTGTTGGCCGTTCTACATATCCTGGAACAGTTTCGCTTTGAAGGCTGAATCGAACAAGCGCCTGTCCTGACTGATGTCGGGGCGGGCGCTTTTTCTGCTGCCAGCCTGGAGGTTCTATTTGAAATATTTTTTCTTCTGTGCTAATATAATATTTGTATTATTTTGTGATTTCGGAGGTGCTCCATTTGAGCTATCTATCTTCCATCCTCATGGGGATTCTGCAGGGCGTGGCCGAGTTCCTGCCCATCTCCAGCTCCGGCCACCTGGCCCTGTTCCAATACTTTTTCAGCCTGGAGGACTTTGAGAAAACCCAGCTCTTTTTCACCGTCCTCCTCCACTTCGGCACCTTCCTGTCCGTGTGTGTTTACTACTTCCAGGACATCGTGGACATGGTTCGGGAGTTTTTCCTGGGGATTCGGGACTTGGCCCGGGGAAGTAAGACTCCGCCGCCTCCTGCCCGGCGGATGGTCCTTCTGATTGTGGTGGCCACCCTGCCTCTCTTCGCTGTTCTGCCGGTCAAGAAATATATCGAAGCGGCCACCGGGAGCGTCACCTTTGTTTCCATCGCCCTGTTGGTCACCGGCTGCATCCTCTTTTTCTCCGACCGTTTGGCCAAGGGCCGCAAGACCGCCAAGAACGCCACCGTCCTGGATGCCCTCCTGGTGGGCGTGGCTCAGGGCATCGGCACCCTCCCCGGCATCTCCCGCTCTGGCATGACCATCTCTGCCGGGATGCTCCGGGGCTATGACCGTTCCTTCGCCGTGCGCTTCTCCTTCCTCATGAGTCTGCCCGCCGTTTTCGGCGCCACCATCCTGGAACTGAAGGACGCCATCGAGTTGGGAGCCATCCACACCGAAATGCTTCCCATCTACCTGGTGGGCGTGGTCGTCTCCTTCGTGGTGGGCATCTTCGCCATCCGCTTGGTAAATGCCCTGGCCAACAAGGGGAAGTTTGGAAACTTTGCCTACTACTGCTGGGCTGTGGGCCTCGTCTCTCTTATCGCCGGTTTCGTGGTGAAGTAAGATGGAATTTACATTTGATACCGTATACGACCAAAAGGCCATGACCGCCCTGGCCCATGTTTTGCGAAAGACCGTCCGTCACAAGCATAGCCGCCGCTCCCATCTGTTCGGATGGCTTGCTATGGCGCTTGGTCTGTGGCTCTCCTGGCCCTTTGGGGAGGATGGCTTGACGCTTTCTGCCAGAACCATCTTTACCTGGCTGGTGCTTCTGGTCCTTCTGGCCACCCTCCTATGGGAGGATAGGCTCAACGGCTTCATCGCCTTAAAGCGTACACTCCCTGGGCTGACCCGCGCCCATACAGTATTTGGTCTGGAGGGCTATCACTCCACCACAGATGTGGGTAGTTCTGATTTTCCCTATGACAAGATTCTCATGCTGGCCGAGACCAAAGAGTATTTCGCTTTCATTTTCGGAAAAAGCCACGCCCAAGTTTATGATAAGAGTAGCCTTTCCGGCGGGACCGTAGAGGAATTTCGTCGATTCATTGAAGAAAAGACCGGGAAGGTCACACAAAAACTTGGATAGGCAGAGAAAGTTGCACAAATGGGGCCGCTCAGGCTGCCCCAAAAGCCCCTGACTTTTTCGACAGCCTGAAAATGCCATTACTTTTCCGGCTGCAGAGGGCCGGGAAAGTATTTGCTTTGCTCACCGCTATCCCTTGCACAGCAAGGGATGCAAGGTTTTTTGACAAGCCGGGCGGCCCCTGATGGGGCCGCTCTTTTTCCCTTGAAAAGTGGGAGAAATTGAGATAAGATATATCTTGAATTATTATGAGCTTATCAGCGTAATGCCCTTGGAAAGGATGATACCATGGCAACACAAAAGAAAACCACGGCCTCCGGCGGTAAGAGGGCCGCCCCAAAGAATGGGAGCCGTTCCGTCCCGAAAAAGTCGGCTCCGCCCCCCAAGCCCATCCGCCGGGAGGTGTGTGGCCTTATTTGCCTCCTCCTGGGCTTTTTTGCTGCCTTTGGCTACTTCGATGTGGAGGCTCTTTTTATAGACTTTTTCTGCAATGGGCTGAAGGGCCTGTTCGGCTATGGCTTCTGGCTGGCCCCTCCCGCCCTGGTGTGGGCGGCGTACATTCTCCTGTTCCACAAGGGCCGTCCAGTGCGTTTGCGGCTGGTGTCCGTCCTGCTGTTGCCCTACCTGGCGGGAAGCCTGCTCCACCTGTTTCTCTCCGCTTACAAAGCAGATGGGCAGTTTGGCCTTGCCATGGCAAAGGAACTGTGGGCAGGGGGGCTAGTCATGACCAGCGGCGGCGTGCTTTCCGGCCTCACCTCCCGGGCCTTTGTCCTGGTGTTCAGTAAATGGGGTGCGGTGGTCCTCTTCGTTCTCGCCATCCTGATTTTCCTTATGCTGGCCGCCCGGATATCCCCCATGGACATTGTGGCCTATTTCCAGGATCGCCCGCCCCGTGTGGAGTACGAACCCTACGAGGAGGCTGAGCCAGAACGCCCCATCCGCCACCGGGTGG
>JAHHSF010000134.1 GCA_020025375.1 Oscillospiraceae bacterium
CCACCCCCATCGCCGTTCTCACCATGTTCTTTCTCCCAGCGGGGGAGGGGAGTGGACTACGGGCCGCCCTTATCCTCACCGGGGTTATCTTCTTGGGTGTCCTGTTTACCTTTTGGAGTTCCAAACTCCTCTCCGCTACCCTGCTAAAGGGCGTGCCCTCCTCCTTTGCCCTGGAACTGCCCCCCTACCGGATTCCAAGAGTGGGGCAGGTCCTTATCCGCTCGCTGTTGGACCGGACCCTTTTCGTCCTGGGCAGGGCGGCCGCGGTGGCCGCCCCCGCAGGGCTTATCATATGGCTCTTCGCCAATGTGGAGGTGGGGGGAGCCTCCCTCCTGGCCCACTGCACCGGATTTCTGGACCCCTTTGCCAGAATCTTCGGTTTGGACGGGGTCATTTTGATGGCTTTTCTGTTGGGCCTGCCCGCCAACGAGATCGTAGTGCCCATTATGATCATGGCCTACCTTTCCGAGGGCGTGCTGGTGGAGATGGACGATCTGACTGCCCTTCGCGCCCTTTTGGAGGCCAACGGCTGGACTTGGGTGACGGCGGTGTGTACCCTCCTGTTCACCCTCCTGCATTGGCCCTGCTCCACCACCTGCCTCACCATCCAGCGGGAGACCGGGAGCTGGAAGTGGACTGCGGTGGCCGTCTTGCTCCCCACCGCCATGGGTTTGGCCGTCTGCCTTCTGGTAGCGACAACCGCCCGCCTGCTGGGGGTGGGGTAGAATCGGAGAAAGAATGGCCACAATCCGGCTGTGAAGGTGTTTATTGGCCGTATTCTCACGTTGCAGATGCTGTTGAGAGAACCGGAATGACAGAGACAGAAGAAAAAAGGTATAAAAACCGAAAACACCGTCCATGATGAATGCAAATCATCAAGGACGGTGTTTTTTATGAAGAAGCAGGGATTGAAACATTGGGAAATCGCCCTGGCGGCGGGGCTCATCATAGGGCTGCTGGCTACCCCAGCGGGAGCTGAGGGAACCGCCCTCTCCCGCTGGCCAACGGAGACGGGGGCGGAACTGCGGTATCAGGTGACCATCTTTCCCTTTGCGGTGGGGAAAATGAACCGGGAAACGATGGCCGTCCCGCCCCAGGCGGAGACACCGGAGATACAGATCAAATTCAAGCTGGCGGAATGGTGGGAAGAAATTCAGGCCGCCATTGTATACTTCCCTCATTGACCTTCGGGCCGTTTTTCGATACAATAGAACAAAACAAGCGGGAGCCGTTCACCCTTGTGAACGGCTCCCTTTCTGCGAAGGAGAATACCATGCTGAATCGTGACGAAGAACTGCGCTTCTGCAGGGCACGGCAGGCCGCCATCGAGGGGAACTTCCAAACCCTGAACCCCATGCAGCGGAAGGCCGCCATGGCTACCGAGGGCCCCCTGCTCCTCTTGGCCGGTGCCGGGAGCGGCAAGACCACTGTCCTCATAAACCGGGTGGCCAACCTGATGAAATACGGCCGGGGCTCGGATTCCGACGAAGTCCAGGAATGGGTCACCCCGGAGGACCTGGCCTTTTTGGAGGAGTACACCGCCTTCCCGACCGAGGAGAAAAAGGCCCGGGCCGACCAGCTCTGCGCTCTGGAACCCGCCGCCCCCTGGACCATCCTGGCCATCACCTTTACCAATAAGGCCGCCGGGGAGCTGAAGGAGCGGCTGGAGCGAATGCTGGGCCCCGCCGCAAACGACATTTGGGCCGCCACCTTCCACTCGGCCTGCGTACGGATTTTGCGCCGGGACATCGACAAGCTGGGCTATGACAAGTCCTTCACCATCTACGATACCGACGACTCCATGCGGGTGGTGAAGGATGTCCTCAAGACTTTGAATCTGGATGATAAGACCTTTGCCCCCCGTATGGTCTTGGGACATATTTCCCGGGCAAAGGATGCCATGAAGCTGGCCGCCGACTATGCCGCCGAATGTCAAAAGTCCGGGGACTTCCGGCTTCAAAAAATCGCCGCCATCTACACCGAGTACGAAAAGCGGCTCCGGGAGGCCAACGCCCTGGACTTTGACGACATCATCCTCCACACTGTCCGTCTGCTTCAGAACCACGAGGACGTGCGTACTTACTATCAAAATAAGTTCCGCTATGTCCTCATCGACGAGTATCAGGATACGAACAACCTCCAGTACCAGCTGGCCGCTACCCTGGCGGGAAAGTGGGAGAACATCTGCGTGGTGGGCGACGACGACCAGTCCATCTACCGCTTCCGTGGGGCCACCATTGAGAATATCCTCTCCTTCGAAAACCAGTATAAGGGGGCCCGGGTCATCCGTTTGGAGCAGAACTACCGCTCCACCAAGACCATCCTGGAGGCATCCAACGCCGTCATCAAGAACAACCAGGGTCGAAAGGGCAAGGAGCTTTGGACCGACCATGACGCCGGGGAGAAGGTGGCCCTTTATACCGCCATGAATGAGAACGACGAGGCCCAGTATGTGGCCACTCAGATCTTGGAGGGCTACCGCAATGGCCGGAAATGGAAGGACCACGCCATCCTCTACCGGATGAACGCCCAATCCAACCAGATGGAGCAGGCCATGAAGCGCAACGGCATTCCCTACCGCATCATCGGAGGGACCCGCTTCTTCGACCGGGCTGAGGTCAAGGATATGCTGGCCTACCTCTGTGTGCTCAACAATCCCGACGACGACCTGCGCCTGACCCGAATCATCAACAATCCCCCCCGTGGCATTGGGGTCACCACCATCGAAAAGGCCCAGACCATCGCCATGGAGGAGGGGAAGTCCCTCTGGGCCGTGGTGGAAGATTCACGGCGCTACCCGGAACTGCAAAAAGCGGCGGCCAAGCTGGCCCTCTTCACCAACATGATGACCGAACTGCGGGAGCTGTCCAAGACCATGGACTTGCCAGCCTTCTATGACGAGGTGGTGGCACGGAGCGGCTACGCCATCATGCTGGAGTCCAAGAACGATGTGGAGAGCCGCACCCGCCTGGAGAACGTTCACGAGCTGGCCTCCTCCATCACCGGCTACCTGGAAAACGCCGAGGAGCCGTCCCTCTCCGGCTTCCTGGACGAGGTGGCCCTTTATACCGATCTGGACAACCACGATGCCACCGAGGACAGCGTAGTGATGATGACCATGCACTCGGCCAAGGGCCTGGAGTTCCCCGTGGTCTTTGTGGTGGGCGTGGAAGAGGGGATCTTCCCCGGCATCCGGGCCATCGGTGAGGCCGAGGAGATGGAGGAGGAGCGCCGCCTGTGCTATGTGGCCATGACCCGC
>JAHHSF010000135.1 GCA_020025375.1 Oscillospiraceae bacterium
GTCATGGGGACACCCCGGCCCTGGGCCTGGGCGGCCAGGCGCTTCCGCCCCATAGAGGCCCCATCGCAGAGGGCGGCCAGTACAAAAGCATAGGCCGCCAGATCGCTCCCCGCCCGACGACGGAGCTGGGCCAGGACCTCCTGCTCTCCCTCCCCACGGCCGGGTTCGGCTTGCTCAGGCGGAAGGGCAAAGGGGTCGGCCCCGATGGTGGCCAGGATGGTGGGGGGAAGGTCCTCTGGCCCGATGACCGGCTTGTCCAAATAGGCCAGGTACTCCACGCAGTTGCGAAGCTCCCGCACATTGCCGTCCCAGGGATGGGCCATGAGGAGCTGGAGTGCGGCGGGGGCAAGGGTAAACTTGGCCCCCAGCCCTTCCTTCATCCCCTCCATGAGGAGTCCCACGTCCTGCCCCCGACTCCGCAGGGGCGGGAGCTGGAGGGGAAGGACGCTCAGGCGGTAAAACAGGTCCTTACGAAAGGCCCCCCGCCGCACGATGGCGGGCAGGTCCTCGTTGGTGGCGGCGATGACCCGCACATCCACGTGGATCACGTCCACGCCGCCCAGGCGGATAATCTCCTTTTCCTGGAGGACCCGGAGGAGCTTGACCTGGAGCATGGGGCTCATGGCCTCGATTTCATCCAGAAAGAGGGTGCCCCGGCGGGCAGCCTCAAAAAAGCCAATGTGTCCTCCCTTCCGCGCCCCGGTGAAGGAGCCCTCCTCATAACCGAAGAGCTGGCCCTCCAGCAGAGAGTCCGGGATGGCGGCGCAGTTGATGGCCACGAAGGGTTCGGCTGCGCGGGGGCTGGCGGCGTGGATGGCCTGGGCGAAAAGCTCCTTACCCGTGCCGCTCTCCCCGCTGATGAGGATGGCGGCGTTGCTGGACGCCATCTTCCGGGCCAAGGCCTTGGCAGTGAGCATGGGGGCGCTCTGGCCTACGATAGAATCAAAGGTGTATTTGGTCACGTGACCCTTGCCCAGAATCTGTCGGCGCATCTTCTGCTGCCGGTTCTCCTCGTCCCGGAACCTCTGGAGGATGCAATAGGCCCCTATGAGGCGGCCGTTACGAAACATGGGCTGGATGCTCACGTTCACCGGACTGCCGCCAATCTCCACCAGGCGGGCCTGGACCGCCTTCCGGTAGGAGAAGCACTCCTCAAAGGGGAGGGCTGGCAGGGACTTCTGAACCCGGCTGTCCAAAAGCTGGTGGGCGGACAAGTCCAGAATCTCCTCCGCCTTGGGACTGCATGCAAAGATGGTCCCGTCGGCATCCACCCCCAACAGTCCCGCATCCAGGGCCTGCTGGAAGAGGTCAAACAGACTCTCCATCTGGGTGGAGCGCTGGAGCATCCGCTCAATGCTGTGGCTCCGCTCGGCCAGGTTTGCCAAATAGGCCTGAAAATGGGGCTGGCCGATGACATGCTCCCGTCTTAAATAAAAGGCCAGCTCGGTCAGGGTATTTCCGCTGAGAAGTCTTGGTCCCAGGTCGATGACGGTCTCCACTCCATCGGGGACGTAGCGACTCTCCCCTGTGGTGACCGCCAGAGGCAGGGCCGGCGGCTCAGGCGCGCCCGGCCAGTAGGGAACAAACTGGATGTTTGTCACCCCCAGCTGGTTGAGCAAGGCGATGGTCTCGGTGGCCATGGGCTGGTTGATGTTCACCAGCAGGGCCTGGGTATTCCGGGACACCTCCATGAGACGGCGGAGCCCCTCCTGGGTAATGCGGACCTCGCTGATGACCACCTCTCCCCCGCCGGGCAAGAGCTGTGTGAGGTCCCGGTCCGCAAAGGCGCAGGTGGACACCAGGTATACGTCGGCCGGGGCCACCTGCTGGGCATTTCCTCCCTGAACGCTGTAAGTCTCGATGTCAATGTCCTCCCCCAAAAGCTCCCGAACCTGGCGGGCGTAGAGCGCCACCGATTCGGAATCCCAGGTGAGGATGGCCAGCCGCTTGGACATATTGGTTCCCCCTTTTCTCCCATTTCTCCATTTTAGTCTCGCCATTATGTCATGATTCCCCCATTTTTGTCAAGGGAAAAAGTCTCCAATCCCAGCCAGGACGGCGGTTCTGTGGAATCCCTCCCCCCTGGCACAAAATTTGCTACTGTAATAAAATACAAGAAAAAGGGGCCGCCCAGCGGCCGGAAGGAGCAACATGATGTTGGAAATGAAATCCCTTTACGAAGAGGCCCTCGCCCGCAAGGAGGCTCTGACCGCCTGCCGCCGGACCCTCCACCAGATTCCCGAACTGGGTATGGACCTCCCCGAGACCACCGCCTTCGTCTGCCGCGAGCTGGAGGCTCTCGGTCTGGCTCCCCAGCGCATGGCCGGGGGCGTCGCCGCCACCGTGGGTAAGCCCGGCGGCCCCGTCTTTCTGCTTCGGGGAGACATGGATGCCCTGGGAATGAAGGAGCAGAGCGGCCTACCCTTCTCCGCCACCGGGGACACCGCCCACACCTGCGGCCATGACATCCACACCACCATGCTTCTGGGGGCCGCCCGGCTCCTCAAGGCCCACGAGGACCAGCTCCCCGGCCAGGTAAAACTCATGTTTCAGCCCGGCGAAGAGATTCTCCAGGGGGCCGCCGCCATGGTGGAAGCCGGGATTTTGGAGGACCCCAAGGTGGATGCCGCCATGGCCCTCCATGTCTTCCCCGGCCCCATGCATGCCGGCACCATCGCCTGGCGGCAGGGGCCCGCTCTGGCCTCCTCGGACAGCTTCCGCATCACGGTCACCGGGAAAGCGGGCCATGGGGCCATTCCCCAGAACGCTGTGGACCCTGTGAACATTGCCGCCCACATTCTCCTGGCTCTCCAGGAGATCAACGCCCGGGAAGTGGACCCCCAGGACCCCCTGGTCCTCACCGTCTGCACCCTCCACGCCGGAAAGCTCCACAACTCCATTCCCGAATCCGCCGAGCTCACCGGTAGCATCCGGGCCTTTTCCAACCACAACCGCGCCTTTGCAAAGGAGCGGCTGATCCAGATCTGCCAGGGCATCGCCGCCGCCTTCCGTGGCTCCTGCGAAGTGGAATTTCTGGCGGGGGTGGCCTCCCTCCACAACCAGCCTGACCTTGCCCGTGAGCTCTCCGGCTACGCCGGGCAACTGGCCGACCTGGAGGAGCTCCCCCGTCAGATGGGGAGCGAGGACTTTGCTGAGGTTACTCAGAAGGTCCCCTCTGTCTTTATGGGCATCGGCGCCGGCGGCCCCCAAGGGGAGGACGGCCTCATTAAAGACGATGGCGGGATGATGGGAG
>JAHHSF010000136.1 GCA_020025375.1 Oscillospiraceae bacterium
CCCCCAGGAAGCGGTCCAGCCCCTCCGGGTCGGCCAGAAAGCCCGCACCTTTCCCATTGGCCACCACGGTGCCCGAGGGACAGCCCAGGTTCAGGTCCACCCGGCGGTAGCCCATGGCCTCCAGCTCCCCCGCCGCCCACAGGAAGTCCTCCGCGCTTTTGGTCAGCACCTGGGGAACCACCGGAGTACCCACGTTGTTCTCGGGCAGAATGTCCCGCAGGTCCCGTCTCTGGAACTTGTGCTCCTGCTTCAGGCCGAGAAAGGGGGTAAAATAGGCCTCCACCCCGCCGAACCAGCGGCGGTGGGCATTTCGGAACACATACCCGGTAAGCCCCTCCATGGGGGCAGAATAACAGCGCATCCTTCTTCCTCCCTTTTCCTTGTCCTCACATGATACCAAATCAGCAGGCAAAAGAAAAGGGGCTCCGCTTGATAACGGTCCAGCCCCGCTCCCAGGTGGCCCTCAGGACGTTGCCGGGCGGGGGGGCGTAATAGGCGGAAAGCTCCATAACGAAGGGGGCGGGCTTCCCTTGCGGCCCCGTGTTTTTGGAATCCCTTGCTGTTCCTTTTTTCGTTCCCGTTTCAGAAGGTTGTGTATGGGCCGGTCTCCGGTGAGTCCCAGCTCTTCCTCGATTGCTTTTTGCGTCATGCCTGCTACCGGCTTTTCCTTGATCATGGGAAGCAGCATGTATATATATTTTCTCTTAAACATAGTGATCCCCCCTGTTGTAGTTCTCATTATCCTACAACAGGGGGGATTTTGTCATTGTCCGTTTTTACTGGACCGATTCAGTTTTGGCAAACGGTTTTTTGTGTCCTTAGTAATTTTCCTTATGGACCTCAAAGTAGCTCTGGGGGTGCTTACACACGGGGCAGACCTCGGGAGCCTTAGTGCCCACCACGATGTGACCACAGTTGCGGCACTCCCACACCTGGACCTCGCTCTTCTCAAAGACAGCCTTGGTCTCCACGTTCTTCAGCAAGGCGCGGTAGCGCTCCTCATGGGTCTTCTCAATGGCGGCTACGCCCCGGAACTGCTCGGCCAGGTCATGGAAGCCTTCCTCGTCGGCCTCACGGGCCATGCGGTCGTACATATCGGTCCACTCGGCGTTCTCCCCCTCAGCGGCGTGGAGGAGGTTCTCGGCGGTATCGCCCAGCTCACCCAGGGCCTTGAACCACAGCTTGGCGTGTTCCTTTTCATTCTCGGCGGTCTGGAGGAAAAGGGCGGCAATCTGCTCAAAGCCCTGCTTCTTGGCCACGGAGGCGAAGTAAGTATACTTGTTCCGGGCCTGGGATTCCCCGGCAAAGGCCTCCCACAGGTTCTTCTCGGTCTTGGTGCCGGCGTAGGGGCTCTTGGGGGCCTCCACCTTCACAAAGATGCTGGCGGGTTGCTTGCACACCGGGCAGGTGAAGTCGGCGGGCAGGGGCCCTTCGTGGATGTAACCACAGACGGTGCATTTCCATTTTTCCATGTTCGTTTCCTCCTTATTTTCTTTCTGTAAATTGGCGGGTTTCTTTTTTTCAGTATAATTTCATTCTCCGTATACGTCAACAATAATTTATAAAACAAAAAGCCCCGGCGGCTGGAACCACTCCAGCCCGCCGGGGCTTTCCCACTCATTCGCACAGGCCCAAAGTCTTTCCGATGGTCCCGCACTTGCGGAAAAAGCCATCGGTGTCTACGTACTCCCGGCCCTTCACGTTCCGGCTGAAGGAGCCGGTCAGGGACAGCAGAACCAAAACCCGTTTTTCATCTGCCAACCTTCCTTTGACATCCCCTTGCCCTCATTTCACCAGTTTCTCCAGGGCCTCCCAGCTCAGGCCCAAAGCCTCCACGTCCCACCAGGTTGGAAACCGCTCCTCCATCATGGCCCAGGTGATGTACCAGAACACATACTCCACCGCCAGATGGCAGGGGAGGATGTCCTCGATGATCTTCCGCATCTCCTCGTAGCCGTCAGGGATGCCTGGGACCTCCGGGAAGCGGACCTCCACGGTCTGTGGGGCCGCACCCTCGCTGGCCACGGCGTTGAGGCCGCACCCGGCCAGGTTGTCGTTGATGGCGGCCAGGGTGAAACTGTCTCCCCCCACCCGGAGAAGCGCAGCCAGAGCGGCCCGTCGCCGCTCCCGGTCATCGGTCACCGGGCGACGGGAGAAGAGCTTTTCTACTGCGGCCAGCCCCTCGTCCCCCGCCGTTGTCAGGTCGGCCTGGAGGTGTATCTCCTCCAACAGGGCCTGCACTCCGTCCAGAGCCCCGCCCACACTCTCCAACTCGGCGGCACCGATGGACCCCTCCAAACGGTAGACCCCCAGGGGCCGCAACAGTTCCTTTAAACAGTTGGCGTAATTCACAGGGCGGTCACCTCAATGCTCCCCACCTGGGGCAATTCGTCCGCCCCCACCACCACGTCGGCGGCGGGGCTGGTCAGGCTGTAATTCGCCACCCCCGGCACGCCGAAGACCACCCGGCCCAGCTCAGCCCGGAGCAGATCCTTGGCCAACCGCTTGCCCCCAAAAAAGGCAGTCAGGGCGGTTTCTACCTCCCGGCGGACGACGGCGGCGTCATAGGACTCCTCCGCCTTTACCGCCACGGACACCGTCACCGTCTTGGGGGTCGGGGCCTTCACCTGCACATCCACAGCAATCTCCCGCCGAGCCTCAAAATAGGCCTCCACCTGGACCAGCAGGGCCTGGTCGGGGATGCCCGCCTCAGTGGCAATCACTACATCCACCGTGCCCACCCCCCGCTTCCGGGGGATGACGCTAGCCGCCGCTACCTGTGGGAAGGAGAGGGCCCCTTGCTGATAAAAGGCGGCGTTGGCCCCATTGGGCAGGCGCTTAAAGGTCTCCAACACCCGCTCCCGCAGGACCTCATCCTCCTCCTCATCCATCCCGCCCAAAAAGGGCTGGGGATTGGAACACCGACTCACCCCCACCGGGGCCACCGCCATGGAGAGGACGCTTCCCGCCGCCGCATTGCCCACCGTCCCCGGTTCCACCGCCTGGGCGGCGACCTCCACCCAGGTCTGGCCGGCAGGCAGGATGGCGGCCTGGGTGGTCTCAAACCGCACCAGCCCCGTTGTCATGCACACCGTCCCTACCGGGATCGTCAGGTCAGTGGTGAGGGCGCTGTCCACCGAGAAGCGGATGGCCCCCTGGGCCCGGGCCGCCTGGCGGCGGCTCACTCCCCGCAGGGCGGCGTGACGGTCCAGATACTCCCCCGCCTCCGACTGGGGAAAGCGCTGC
>JAHHSF010000137.1 GCA_020025375.1 Oscillospiraceae bacterium
ACAGTCGTAGAGGACACGGTTGATGCCTGGGACCTCGTTGACGATACGCACTGAAACCGTGTCCAGCAGGTCATAGGGCAGCCGTGCCCAATCGGCGGTCATGAAGTCGGCGGTTGTCACGGCCCGGAGGACCAGCGCCCGATCGTAGGTCCGTCCGTCCCCCTGGACCCCCACGGAGCACAGATCGGTAAGGACGGCAAAATATTGGTTGAGAACCTTGTCCAATCCCGCTTTCGCCACCTCCTCCCGGAAGATGAAATCGGCCTCCCGGAGGGTATCCAGCTTCGCCTTCGTTACCTCACCCAGGACCCGGATGGCAAGGCCGGGGCCGGGAAATGGCTGGCGGGTGACCAGGTATTCCGGCAGACCCAGCTCACGGCCCAGGTCACGCACCTCGTCCTTGAAGAGGGAGCGGAGAGGCTCTACGATCTCCTTGAAGTCCACGAAGTCCGGCAGGCCCCCCACATTGTGATGGCTCTTGATGACGGCGGCCTCCCCCGCTCCAGACTCCACCACGTCGGGATAGATGGTGCCCTGGGCCAAAAAGTCTATCTTTCCGATCTTTTTTCCCTCTTCCTCAAAGACCCGGACAAACTCCTCTCCGATGGCCTTGCGCTTGGCCTCCGGGTCGGAGACACCGGTCAGGCGGGCCAAAAAGCGCTCCTCGGCGTTCACCCGGACAAAGTTTACCTTCCAGTGGGAAAAGGCGGCCTCCACCTCGTCTCCCTCGTCCTTCCGCATGAGGCCGTGGTCCACGAAAACACAGGTGAGCTGCTCCCCCACCGCCTCAGCCAAAAGGGCGGCGGCCACCGAGGAATCCACGCCCCCGGAGAGGGCCAGAAGGACCTTGCCCTGCCCAATCTTCTCCTTCATGGCGGCCACGGTGGTCTTTAGGTAGTCTCCCATGGTCCAGTCTCCCTTGGCCCCGCAGACTTTATAAAGAAAGTTGTGGAGCATCCGCTGTCCATGCTCGGTGTGAGCCACCTCGGGGTGGAACTGCACCCCATAGAAGCCCCGGCTCTCATCGGCGATGGCCACGTTGGGGCAGTTGCGGCTCCGCGCCGTGAGGGTGAAGCCCTCGGGCACCTTCTCCATATAGTCCCCGTGGCTCATCCAGGTGAAGGCCTGCTCGGGGATACCTTGGAAGAGAGGGCTTTCCGTGTCGAACCGGGTTTCGGTCTTGCCGTACTCCCGGGCGGCGGCATCCGCCGCCTCGGTGACCCGCCCTCCCAGGGTGTGGGCGATGAGCTGACAGCCGTAGCAGATGCCCAGCACCGGGACCCCAAGCGTAAAAATGGCCGGGTCCACCTGGGGCGCGCCTTCCTCATAGACACTGTTTGGTCCGCCGGTGAAGATAAAGCCGATGGGCTCCATAGCCTTCAGCGCGGTAACTGGGGTGGTGTAGGGCTTGACCTCACAATAGACGCCGCACTCCCTGATCCGGCGGGCGATAAGCTGGTTATACTGCCCACCGAAGTCCAGGATGATGACGGTCTGGTGTTTCATAAAAGTCCTCCTTTTATAGGGAAACATTGCCATGCGGTTTTCCGCATGGCAATGTTATCGTGTTATTTCTTTTTCCTCCGGGAAGCGTAGCTGGGGAACAGCCCCGCCTTTGCCCCCAGGGCGTGGAAGAGGGCATAAAGGACGACTACACACACAAATTGAATGAGCAGGATGGTGGAAGCCGTGATTTGGGGAAGCCACCCCGGAAGAAGCTTACCCAGCCCATAGGCCGCAGCCACGGCTAAAAGGATACAGATCCAGGTGTCGAAGGGCATATTTTTCAGGCGCTTGTTCATCCCTCTCTCCTCCTTCCGTCAGGTTAAATGGTAGTGATGTCGATGGGCTTCAGGTCGGCGCTTCTCCCCTGCTCCCGGACGGTGAGGATGGCCCGGGCGGTGTCGATGGCGGTAACGCAGGCCACCGAGTGCTCCACGGCGGCCCGGCGAATTTTGAAGCCGTCGGTGTTTGGCTTCCGGCCCCGGGTGGGGGTGTTGATGACCAGGTCCACAGTACCGGAGGCCATCATGTCCAGGATGTTGGGGCTGCTCTCGCTCACCCGGCGGATGCGGGTGCAATCCACCCCGGCGGCCGGCAGGGCGTCGGCGGTACCGGAGGTGGCCATGACCTCAATTTCCTGTTCCTCCAGGCCCCGGGCGATCTCAATCATCTCGGCCTTGTCCTCGTCCTTCACTGTGACGATGACCCGGCCGCCCTTCTTGGGCACCTTCATGTTGGCCCCCTTGAAGGCCTTGAGCATGGCCTGGGGGAAGGACTCCGCGATGCCCAGGACCTCGCCGGTGGACTTCATCTCGGGGCCAAGGCCGGTGTCCACGTCCTTGAGTTTCTCAAAGGAAAAGACTGGCATCTTCACGGCGAAGTAGTCGGCCTCCTTATAGATGCCGGTGCCATAGCCCAGGTCGGTCAGCTTCTCGCCCAGCATCACACGGGTGGCCAGGTCGATGATGGGTACACCGGTGACCTTGGAGATATAGGGGATGGTGCGGGAGGAACGGGGGTTGACCTCGATGACATACACGTCGTCGTGGTAAATAATGAACTGGATATTGATAAGGCCGATGACGCCGATTGCCTTGGCCAGGTCGTAGGTGTACTTCAAAATGGTCTGCTTCTGCTTGTCGGTGACGTGCAGGGTGGGATAGACCGAGATGGAGTCGCCGGAGTGGACGCCGGCCCGCTCCACATGCTCCATGATGCCGGGGATGAGGATGTTCTCGCCGTCAAAGACACCGTCCACCTCCACCTCGCGGCCCATGAGGTACTTGTCCACCAGGATGGGATGCTCCTGGACGGTCTGGTTGATGATTCGCATGAAATCGGCAATGTTCCGGTCGGAGTAAGCGATTTCCATGCCCTGGCCCCCCAGGACGTAGGAGGGCCGAACCAAAACGGGGTAGCCCACCTCATGGGCGGCGGCAAGGGCCTCCTCGGTGGTGAAGACGGTCTTGCCCTCGGCGCGGGGGATGTGGCAGTCCCGGAGGATCTCGTCAAAACGCTCCCGGTCCTCGGCGGCATCCACGCCGTCGGAGGAGGTGCCCAGGATGGGCACACCCATTTCGGTGAGGGCCTTGGCCAACTTGATGGCGGTCTGGCCGCCGAACTGGGCCACGGCGCCCCAGGGCTTCTCCTGCTCCACAATGTGCTCCACATCCTCGGGGGTGAGGGGCTCAAAGTACAGCTTGTCAGCCACGTC
>JAHHSF010000138.1 GCA_020025375.1 Oscillospiraceae bacterium
GGGTGTGGGTGCCCCAGAGTGCCTGGACCCGGCCGTCCAGATCCCAGGCCATGGCCCCCTTTTCGCTGGTGGCCTCGGCGTGAAGGTCTACCACCACCAGGTCGCAGTCGGCCTCCTTCAGCAACAGATCCGCCTTGAAGAAGGGATTGTCGAAGTTGCAGTCCATCTCGCATCGGCCGATGAGGTTCATCACCCCGATGCGGAGGCCCCAGGGGCCGTCGTAGACCCCAAAGCCCCGGCCGGGGGCCAGGCTGGTGTAGTTGGCGGGGCGGAGGAGATAGGGGTTCTCCTCCATCATGTGTTTGATTTGCATCCGGTTCCAGGTGTGGTTGCCCAGGGTGATCACGTCGGCCCCGGCGGTGAATATGTCCTCCGCCTGCTGGGGCAGGATGCCCACCCCGGCGCAGTTTTCCCCGTTGACCACGGTGAAGTGGATGTCATATTCCTTTTTCAGGCCCCGGAGACGCTTGGAGAGGAAGGCAAGCCCGCGCTCCCCCACCACGTCGCCTACAGCCAAAAGTCGAAGTTCCATGGTTTTCCGCCTTTCGTAGGAGAAATCAAATTACAGCTTAGTATACCACAAAAGGAGGGAAATTTCACCCCTTATCACCGGCGGGAAGCAGGAAAAAACAAGCGGATGAGAGGAACGCTCTCATCCGCTGTTTCTTAAAAGTAGCTGGCCACGGCGGTGATGCCCTTGGCCAGATCCTCACGGTAGAGGGGGGAGGTGGGGTCCAGGGAGTTGATGTCGAAGCCGTCGGAGCCGGCCTTGCCGGTGGAGTGGAGGTAGAGGGTTTCCCCCATATACATGGCCACATGGCCGGGGAAGAAGAGCAGGTCGCCGGGGCCGATAAGGTCCCGCTTGATCTCGTGGATGGGGAAGCCCTCCTTGATGTGGGCGTCCCGGTAGATGACGATGCCGTTGAGAAGGTAGGCCATGGAGACCAGGCCGGAGCAGTCGATGCCCAGAGGGGACTTGCCCCCCCAGCGGTACTGGGTACCAGCATAGAGCTTGGCGGTGGACACCAGGCGCAGACGGAGCTCGGTCGCGGGCAGATTCACGGGGTTTTTGTAATATGTATCAAGAATACTACTGCGAGTATAGCCTTTTCGGCCATCGGGCAGGAGGACGAGTTGCCAATTATCCTCCGGCTCCCCCAGGGGGACTAGGACGGCACCCAGGGTGGCGGTGGTCAGGATCCAGGATTGGACCTTGGGCTCGGCCTGCACGTCGCAGAAGTTTTTGTGGAGGACCACCCGCTTTTCGGCAGTCTGCCAGGCCGAAACCAGGGCAGGGTCGGTCTCCAGGCAGGCGGCGGGGGCATAGCCCTCGTAACGGTAGTGGGTACGGACCCGCCGGTAGTCGGCGTTGGTCTCCTCCAGGATCTCCACCACCATGCCCAGCAGGGCCTCGTCGGCCAGCTCGCAGTCGGGCTGGGGTTTGGTCATCAGAGGGCAGATGGGAGTTTTGACAATGGCAAACATTATAGTCACCTCGTTCATTAAACTAAAGTATTTCCCCTGCAAAGGGGACGGATTTCCGCACACCCTGTGTGGGGGGCTGGTGGGAAATGCTGTGCAGGGCCGAGTTAGCGATACGCCTCGTAAATCGCTTTCGTGAGCTTGCCGATGAACCGCTTCTGCTGAGGTTCCCCATCCAGGGCGGGGCCGTCCCAGGTGAGGATGGCCAGGGCCAGACAGCGATTCCCCAGCCAGAGAAGGCCCGCGTCGTGGTTCACATGGTCCAGCCCACCCGTCTTATGGGCTACGGTAAGGGCGTGGGGGATATAGCGCAGGAAGCTGTCCATGGACCGCTGGCGGGTGAGGAAGTCCAGGGCCACGTCCAGCAGGGGCGGGGTAAGGATGGCCCGGCGGCAGAGAAGCTGGTAGCACCGACACTGGTCGGCGGCGGTGGTCACGTTGTCCTGGCCTGCGGCCTGGGCCTGGAAGTCCAGCATCCTCCGTCGGCAGGCAGTGTTCGTAAGGCCCAGGTCGTTTTGGATGTATTCGTTGACGGTGTCAAAGCCCACCAGCTCCAGGACGGTGTTGGTGGCGGTGTTGTCGCTCTCCACGATCATCCAGTAAAGGTACTCCCAGAGGGAGTAGGAGGGCCGCAGGTTTTCCGGCTCAAAGACCTCGGTGTCCTCCAGGATGGAGCCCGGGTCCAGGGGAATTTGGGCGGACAGGTCCAGCCGTCCGGTGGCCACCTGGTTGAGGGTGGCCAGGAGGATGGGGGTCTTGATGGTGGAGGCTGAGGTCACCACGGTCTCTGCCCCGAAGGAGTGGAGGACCTGGCCTGTGGAGGCATCGGTGAGGTGGAGGGCGGTCTTGCAGGGGAAGGCGGCCATCTCCGCCTCCAGCCAGGTATTCAATTCTCTTGGGTTCATGCCAGCACCTCCAAGGTCTGTTTGTCGGCGTCCATGGCCACGGTGGCTCCCAAGGGGAGGCTAAGGGTGGGGAGGACGTGGCCGCAGGCCAGATCGGCCAGGACCGGCTTGCCCGCGGGGAGGATGAGGTCCCGGAAGATTTCCGGCAGTTCCAGGGTTTTTTCCGGGTACTCGGGGACGCAGTCGGTCCAGGCCCCCAGGACAATCCCGGCGCAGTCCTCGAATTTTCCGGCGTTGCGGAGCTGGGTAAGCATCCCATCCACCCGGTAGGTCTTCTCCCCGATGTCCTCCAAAAAGAGGATTTTTCCCCTGGTGTCCAACTCCCAAGGGGTGCCCAAGGAGGCGGCCAGGAGGGAGAGGTTGCCGCCGCAGAGGGGCCCGGTGGCCTTGCCGCCCCGGAGGGTGGTCAGGGCCCGGCCGGGCGGGTTTTCCAGAGGGCCGGTAAGCTGTCCGAAGAGGGCCTTTTTCAGCCAGGTCATGGACCAGTCGTCCACAGGCTCATAGTATTCGGTGGAGGGCATGATGGTATGGTAGGTGACGAAGCCGCAGGCCTGGTTAAAGGCGGTATGGAGGGCGGTGACATCACTATATCCGGAAAAATATTTTGGGCTCGCGGCTATGGCGGGAAAATCCAGGAGGGGGAGGATGCGGTGGGCGCCGTAGCCGCCCCGGATGGAGAGGACCCCATGAATGGAATCGTCTGCGAAGGCGGCTTGAATGTCGGCGGCCCGTTGCTCGTCGGAGGCGGCCAGATAGCCGGGGCGGTTCTGAAAGTAGCAGGAGGGGGTCAGAACAGGCTCCAGGCC
>JAHHSF010000139.1 GCA_020025375.1 Oscillospiraceae bacterium
GGGCCACAGTGTCCATGACGGTGTGCCAGTCCTTGTCGGCCAGCACTCCCAGGAGAAAGCGGATGGGCTTGCCGGGGAAGTAGTGGGCCAGATTGGCGGCCAAGGCCTCGGCGCATTGAGGGTTGTGCCCTCCGTCGGCGAGGAAGATGGGACTGCGGCGCAGGATTTCAAACCGCCCCTGCCACCGGGCGGCGGCCAGGCCCTCGTAAACGACCTGATCGGGGAGACACCAGCCCTGATTGCGAAGCTGGGCCACGGTCTCCAGCACCACGGCGGCGTTCTTCCGCTGATGGCCGCCCAACAGAGAAAGACGCAGGCCCTTCCAGGGGCCGTAGTCAAAGACCTGGCCGGTGAGCTCGTCCCTGTGGACCTGGATGGAGGAAAAATCGGCCACGGCAAGGGGGCAATTTTTTTCCATGCAGGCGTTTCGCACCACGGCCGCCACTTCCTCCGGGGCTTCGTATAAGACAACGGGGACCCGGGGCTTGAGGATACCGGCCTTCTCGGCGGCGATGAGGGGGAGGGTGTCTCCCAACACGGCGGTGTGGTCCAGACCGATGGCGGTGATGACGCAGACCTCGGGGCGCTCGATGACATTGGTGGCATCCAGACGGCCCCCCAGGCCGGTCTCCAGCACAACAATGTCGCATTTCCGGTCCGCAAACCACTGGAGGGCCACGGCGGTCATCATCTCGAACTCGGTGGGCCGGTCCACCATGGCTTCAGCCAGGGGGGCGACTTTTTCCGTCACTGCGCCCAACTCCATATCGGGGATGGGCTGGCCGTCCACCTGCATCCGCTCATGGAAGCGCTGCAGATAGGGGGAGGTAAACAGGCCGGTGCGGTAGCCAGCCTGACGGAGCACGGCGGCCAGCATGGCCGCCGTGCTCCCTTTGCCGTTGGTCCCGGCAATATGAATAAATTTCAGGGCTCGCTCCGGGTGATCCAGAGCGGCCAAAAGGGCTTGGGTACGCTCCAGACCGGGCTTGCTACCCGTCCAGGAGACTGCTTGGATGTGTGCGATGGCTTCGGTCCCTGTCATGGATGAGGTTCCTCTTTTCAATCAGTTCGTTTTGTGCCCCTTCCACAGGAGCAGGCCCACCCCTGCGCCCCCAAGGATGTTGCCCAGGGTGACGGGGAGAAGGTTGCGGAGGAAAAAGTTCCCCCAGGTGAGGGCGGTCAGGTCCAGACCGGCTTCCGCGGCCAGGGCGGCGTAGGCGGGGACGCTCCTGGCGAAGAGTCCCGCCGGGATGTAAAACATATTGGCAACGGAATGTTCGAAGCCGCAGAGGACGAAGAGGGCCACGGGCAGGTAAGCCCCCAAAATCTTCCCCGAGGTGTCCTTGGCGGTCATGGCGCACAGGACCCCCAGGCAGACCAATACGTTACAGAAAAAACCCAGGACCACCGCATTCCCAAAGGAGAGGGCACACTTTCCGGCGGCCAGCTTCATGGTAAAGAGGGCCAGGCCGCCATTGGAGTAATCGAGTTGCCCGGTGAAGGCGCACCCGGCGGCTACCGCCACCGAGCCCACCAGGTTGCCCAGGTAGACGATACACCAGTTGCGGAGCATTCCGGCCAGGGTGGCGGTCTTTTCCGCCACCGAGATGGCGATGAGGCAGTTGCCGGTAAAAAGCTCCGACCCGGTGAGGATGACGATGCCCAGACCAAAGGGGAAGAGCAGACCGCAGATGAGTCGGACAGTGCCAACCCCCTCAGCGGAGTGTGCGGCGGTGTTGGTGGCCGCCCCGGCGAAGGCGATGAGGGCCCCGGCCAGCACAGCTAAGAGAAAGGCGCGGAGGAAGGGGAGCGCGCACTTTTTTTCGCCCGTCCCGGCGTAGGCGGCGACCACCTCCGCCGGGGAAAGCAGGACGTTCATCAAAACAGGCCGGTGATGCGGCCGGTCTCATCCACGTCGATTTTCTCGGCGGAGGGAACCTTGGGCAGACCGGGCATGGTGAGAATATCGCCGGTGAGGGCCACCAGGAATCCAGCCCCGGCTGAGACCTTTACGTTCCGGACGGTGACGGTGAAGTTTCGGGGCGCGCCCAGGAGAGAGGCATCATCGGAGAAGGAGTACTGGGTCTTGGCCATGCACACGGGGAGTTTGTCGAAGCCCAGACTGGTGAGCTGGGCCAGCTGTTTCTTGGCATTGGCGGTGAAGGTCACCCCATCGGCGTGATAAATCTTCTTGGCGATGGCGGCCACCTTCTCCTCAATGGAAAGGTCGTCCTCGTAAGCAAAGGTAAAGTCGTTCTTCTCCTCGCAGAGGCGGATGACCTCCTTGGCAAGGGCCTCGCCGCCCTCGCCGCCCTTGCCCCAGACCTCGGAGAGGGCCACATTGACCCCAAGGGACCGGCACTTCTCCTCCACCAGGGCCAGCTCGGCCTCGGTATCGGTGGGAAAGCGGTTGATGGCCACCACGCAGGGAAGCTTGTACACGGTGGTGATGTTCTCCACGTGCTGGAGAAGGTTGGGCAGGCCCTTTTCCAGGGCTTCCAGGTTCTCGTTGTTCAACTCGGCCTTGGCCACGCCCCCGTGGTGCTTCAGGGCGCGGACGGTGGCGACCACCACCACTGCGTCGGGCTGAAAGCCGCCCAAACGGCACTTGATGTCCAGGAACTTCTCGGCGCCCAGGTCGGCGCCGAATCCGGCCTCGGTGACGGCGTAGTCCCCCAGGCGCAGGGCCATGCGGGTAGCCATGACGCTGTTACAGCCGTGGGCGATGTTGGCAAAGGGGCCGCCGTGGATGAAGGCGGGGGTGCCCTCCAGGGTCTGGACCAGGTTGGGCTTCAGGGCATCCTTCAGCAGGGCTGCCATTGCTCCCTGGGCCTTGAGATCGGCGGCGGTGACCGGCTTGTCGTCGTAGGTGTAGCCCACGATCATTCGGCCCAGCCGCTCCTTCAGGTCAGTAATGGAGCTGGCGAGGCAGAGAACGGCCATGATCTCGGAGGCCACAGTGATGTCGAAACCGTCCTCCCGGGGCACGCCCTGCATCCGGCCGCCCAGACCGTCCACGATGTTGCGGAGCTGGCGGTCGTTCATATCCACGCACCGCTTCCAGGTGATCCTTTTCACGTCGAGGCCAAGCTGATTCCCCTGCTGGATGTGGTTATCCAGCATAGCGGCCAGCAGGTTGTTGGCGGCGCCGATGGCGTGGAAGTCCCCGGTGAAGTGGAG
>JAHHSF010000014.1 GCA_020025375.1 Oscillospiraceae bacterium
ACAATCTGCCTTTGCGCACTCTGGAGTTGGCACAAATCGATGAAGAAATGTTTTATGGTCATGTGCTGCACCAGGATCTGGATGCTATCGTGAAAGACATCCGAACCGCACATGAGAAGGGCAGTACCACCGCAGATCAGCAGACAGAAGCCGAGGCAACCACGCAGAATATGGCTTTGCTGTTAGCAGAAGCTCTGGACTACGAAGGAACCACCGATGAAAAACGGGCATTTCTTGTTTGCCGTACGTTGGATATTAAGTATGATCGCTTGTCCGATGAGGAAAAGGTTATATTCGCCCGTGTATGCAAAAAATCCCCGAAGCTGATCAATATCATGAGCCAGAGGGGAAAGGGAATTCCGAGGCCGAAAAGCAAGAAAAAAAGATAAAAAACAGGATCAAGATGGGTAGTTTCTCTGTGTCTTTTTTCTCGACATAATATTTACGCTCTCCATAATTTTCAAAAAGAGCAAAACAAAAGCGATCAACTGTATAAAGTTGATCGCTTTTTATGGGTTCATTTTTGATTTGGATTAAATTTTTGAAGCAACTCTAAGATTTCAGCTTTTCTTTCATCCGTCCCCCATATCTCAAAGGGACACTTATCATGAAGATCAAATGTTATTTGAACTGCGGTGGATGGAGTAACATAGTCACCATAAACTTCTAACCCACTGGTGAAGCGCTTCAAAATAGCCTTTAAGCTTTCTATCCCGCAATCTACACCAATCCATTTTCGCCCCAGCTCGTAAGCTGCACCAAGTGTTGTTCCGCTACCTGCAAAACAGTCCATGACTAAATCGCCTGGATTAGATGAGGCATTGACAATCAATTTTAACATATCAAAATTTTTCTCAGTTGGGTATCCGGTTGTTTTTTGAGACTGGTTGATTGAATCTCGGTAGTCCAACCATATATCCTGTACTGGAATACCCTTGCTGGGATCGCAAAAAACCATTCTGCGAGGGTTGCCTGTTGGACTCCAATATATTTCGCCAGCAGCGTCTAATTCATCGAGTTTTTGTGGGGTATATTGCCAGTGTTTTCCCTGCGGTGGCATCTTTCCACGCCACTCTTTTCCTGTTTCGCCATTTCTGACTCCTGGAGCGTGGACAGGCACTTTCTTATATCGGCGTCCAGTTTTGTCATCTATGCATGGATACTGTTCAATCATTTTATCTATTTCCCATGGTGCATACGGGCGATTCCAAACATATTGACCGCTTTTGCTATAAAACATGATGTAGTCAGAAATATTACCATAGGTGTTTTTGGTGTAATTCTTTGTGCTACACTTTTTTCGAGTAATAAATGCACGGCAGTTGTTGACTCCAAATATCTCATCCATAATAAGTTTCATGGTGAAAGCCATATTACCATCTAAATGAAGATAAATAGAGCCATCAGCTGAAAGCAACTCCCGCATAAGAATAAGCCGTTCACGGAGAAATTCTACATATTCTCCGCCGCAAAGAGAATCACTATATGCATGCTCCTGATCACGACTTACAAAATTAGATTCCGTCGCAAATGGGGGGTCGATATAAATTAAACGGACTTTACCCTTCGCTCCATTATTCAGCATAAAGAGTAACGCATCTTTGTTATCCCCCATAAGCAAATAGTTGTTTCCTGAGCCATTCACAGATGATATTTTACCGAATGGTAAAAACTCACAAAAGAGCACTTCGCTTTCAGGCACCTTCCCCTCATAAGAAACAGTTACAGGGATTTTTTTACTTCGCTGTGTGTTTTTAGGTGGTACTCCGATTGCCATTATTCCTCTCCTACAAGCCACTGTCGTGTAAGTCTTTCATCGATCATGCGGAGAGTAACAACTTTGACCTCATGAGGATGTCGTTCTTCAATTTCTGAGTAGTCTTCCCACATGGAGCCCAGCAATAGGCCGGGACCATCATTCAAAAAGACAACTTTGGTATTCAAGCCTTTTGAATGAACATATTCAAGTATCTCATCGGAGCAATTCCGATAACCGCCAGTACGATCATCCTCTTGTGCACCACCACGATCTCCATCATAGCGTGCCAGTCCGACGGCATAAATGGTTTTCTTATCATTGGAGGAAATAACAAAGTCAAGGGGACGACTTTTGTTGGGATAGTCTTTCCAAATTTCAGTTGCTTGAACATCAGATCCAGATCTTTTAGGTCCCCATATATAGAGATCGGGAAATTTACTCTGCATCATGTCAAAAAATTTTTCGGTTAAATCATATCCCTTTTTTCCTCTATCCTTATACTCCCACAAAACCGCACAGAGTGCCTCATCTGGTAAAGGACGAGCGTCAAATTTCTCTTGAACAGTGTGAACAGGGCGAAATCCGTCACCAAATTCATCACAAATTTGTCTTGCTCTTGTGCTCTTTTTTAACATTTCAACTGGAGTTTCAGGTGAAGCATATTTTCTAAACACACGGCAAAGTTGAGTCCTCATCCACTGATTGGGAACTGCTGCGATATTTATCAGCAAAGCACTGGAACTTTCTGAGCGATGGAGTATCTCTGAAAATGTTTCAAGAACAGGACAGTAAAGTCTGCATGCATCTTCCAATATATCAGGATAATATTCGCCAGTTGACAGTGTTATGTAATTTCGCCGCTCTTCCTGCCTAAAGTCTCTAAATGTTCTCATTACAGCCTCCATCCATATCTTTAGTAAATTCTAAAATATCATCTACATTGCATGATAAAGCCATGCAAAGCTTTTCTATGCTTTCTAATGAAACGTACTGATTACGCCTTAATCGAGTAATAATATTGCCACTAAATCCAGCCTGAGCAGCTAATTCAACAGTTGAGATTTCACGATCAACCAACATTTGAAATAGTTTCTTATAAGTAACAGACATAGCACGCTCCTCATACTAAAGCTTCACTTTCATATTATCACGATTTCGTGATTTTTTCAAGATGCCAGTCTGTATCCTTACCTGAATATAGTACCTGCCACACCAAGTTGCTACACTTCATTATGAGGATAAATTAGAAAGCAGATGCCAGAAGCGCATTTTTCTGGCATCTGCTTTTAGTACTGTAAAATTTGATTGAATCAAATCATCTGAAAGTGCTTCAGCGCCTCCGTGATTGCCTCTTCCTTTTCGGGTGGGCACTGGGGGACTCTGGAATCCTCAGATTTAGGCAGATTGTAGTTCACACGTTCAATAATACCGTTCTTCCGCTTGATTTGGGCGATATACAGGTGGCTGACCTTTAAGCCAGTATGTTCTTTCACATAAGTCTGGATCTCATCGTAGGTAGCTTTGCTTTCAGCGGAAGTCAAATCCATCTCATCCAAATTCAGATCAACCTCAATATGATGCTCTGCTTCTTTGAGTTTGGACAATAATACTACCGTCTCCACGTGGGGCGTGCGTGGGAAAAGGTCCACGGCCACGGCCCTTTCCGGGGCGTAGCCCAGGTCACCAAAGCGCTTCACGTCCCGGGCCAGGGTGGCTGGGTCGCAGGAGACGTAGACCACCCGAGCGGGGTCCATCCGTGCGATGGACTCCACAACTTGGGGGGCCAGCCCCTTCCGGGGCGGGTCCACGCAGACCACGTCGGGGCGGACTCCCTCCGCTTCGAACCGGGCCACCACGTCGGCGGCATCCCCGCAAAAAAATTCCGTGTTCTCCACGCCGTTCCGGGCGGCGTTTTGTTTGGCGTCCTCAATGGCCTCTGGTACCACCTCAGCCCCATAGACCTTGCCCGCTTTTTGGGCGAGGCACAGGGTGATGGTCCCAATGCCGCAGTAGAGGTCCAGGACGGTCTCGGTCCCAGTGAGGGCCGCAAAATCCAAAGCCAGGCCGTAGAGGACCTCGGTCTGGTCCCGGTTGACCTGATAAAAGGAAGGAACCGACAGCCGGAAGGTGAGTCCCCGGAGGGAGTCGTCCAGAAAGTCCGCCCCCCAGAGGGCTTCGGTACGCCTGCCCAGGATGACGTTGGTTTTTTCCGTATTGTAGTTTACCGCCACCCCGGCCAGGGCGGGGCAGGCGGCCCGGAGGGCCGTGACCAGCGCCTCGCTGTGGGGCAGGGAAGTGCCGTTCACCACCAGGCAGACCAGCACGTTTTCCCGAGAAAAGCGGAGGTAGAGATGGCGGAGAATACCGTTATGGTAAACTTCGTTGTAGGGCTGAATATGGTAGGTTTCCATCCAGCCTTTCACCGCCTTCCGCAGGGGAACGGCGGCCTCTGGCTGGAGGAGGCAGTCCTCGGTGTCCACAACGTCGTGGCTCCGGGCCCGGAAAAAGCCGATAGCACCGTCGGCCCCCACGGGGAATTGAACCTTGTTTCGATAACGGAGGGTATTATCTGCCCCATAGATTGCGGAAATGGGGGCCTCCACCCCGCCAATCCGCCGGAGGGCGTCCTGGACCTTGTTGCGTTTGAAGGCAAGCTCCTCCTCGTAGCTCATGTGCCGCAGGGCACAACCTCCACACTTGGGAAAGGAGGGGCAGTCGGGCTCTACACGGGAGGGAGAAGCCTGTTTTATGTCAACTACACGCCCCCAGGCGGCAGACTTGCCCACCTTCAGAAGCTGAACGTCGCAGACCTCTCCCTTTATAGCTCCCTTCACGAAGCAGGCCATGCCGTTGGGCAGATGGGCCACCCCCTCGCCCTCAGAGCCGTAGCCCTCCATGGTGAGCTGCACAACCTGATTTTTGCGGTATTGTTCCATATAGGATACCTCGCTTTGCAAACGTCTTTTCTTGGGTTTGATGGTATCAGCAAAAGGGGATGTCGTCAAGGGTGGAACGGCTGAAACATTCCAACCAGAGGAGACCGGAAGAAAAGAAATGGGTTTGTTCATAATTTCTTCTTTTTTATTGTGTGTGGTTATGGTATACTGTACCCTGAAATAATCTGATTACAATTCCGCCTCCGCTGGGGGGTGGTTTCGAAAGAGGAAAGGAACAACGATATGGGCTTTTTAGAGAAGATTTTCGGCACCCACTCTCAGCGGGAGCTGAAGGCCATCGATCCCATCGTCCGCAAAATCGAGGCGTTGGAGGAGGACTACCGCGCTCTTACCGATGACCAGCTTCGGGGCAAGACGGTGGAATTCAAGGAGCGGTATCAGAGCGGGGAGAGTCTGGACGACCTCCTGCCGGAGGCGTTTGCCACCTGCCGGGAGGCCGCCGACCGCGTCCTGGGTATGCGTCCCTACCGGGTCCAGCTCATCGGCGGCATTGTCCTCCACCAGGGCCGCATTGCCGAGATGCGTACCGGCGAGGGCAAGACCCTGGTGGCCACCCTGCCCGCCTACCTCAACGCCCTCTCCGGCCGGGGGGTCCACGTCATCACTGTGAACGATTACCTGGCCAAGCGTGACTCAGAGTGGATGGGCAAGGTCTACCGCTTCCTGGGGCTCACTGTGGGGATGGTCATCCACGGAGTCCAGGGGGAGGAGAAGAAGCGGGCCTACGCCGCCGACATTACCTACGGCACCAACAACGAGTTCGGCTTCGACTACCTCCGGGACAACATGGCCATCTACAAGCATGAGATGGTCCAGCGGGGCCACGCCTTTGCCATCGTGGACGAGGTGGACTCCATCCTCATCGATGAGGCTCGGACCCCGCTGATCATCAGCGGCCAGGGGGAGAAGTCTACCCAACTGTATCAGATTGTGGATTCCTTTGTGGCCGGCCTGAAGTATCAGCGCATCGCCAAGGTGGACGACAAGGAAGAGGAAGACCCCGACCTCGACGCCGACTATATCGTGGACGAGAAGTCCCGCACGGTCAGCCTCACCGCCCGGGGAATCGCCAAGGCGGAGAAGGCCTTTAACATCGAGAACCTCTCCGACCCTGAGAACGCCACCCTCTCCCACCACATCAACCAGGCCATCCGGGCCCGGGGTCTTATGAAGCGGGACATCGACTACGTGGTCAAGGACGGCGAGGTCATCATCGTGGATGAGTTCACCGGCCGCCTCATGTTTGGCCGCCGCTACTCCGAGGGCCTGCATCAGGCCATCGAGGCCAAGGAGAAGGTCGCCGTGGCCAATGAGTCCAAGACCCTGGCTACCGTCACCTTCCAGAACTATTTCCGTCTCTACGAAAAGCTCTCCGGCATGACGGGCACCGCCCTCACCGAGGAGGAGGAGTTCGGCCATATTTATGAGCTGGACATCGTGGAGATCCCCACCAATCGGCCCATCGCCCGAATTGACCACCCTGACGTGGTCTACAAGAACGAGGTGGGCAAGTTCCGGGCCATCGTCCGCCAAATTGAGGAGTGCCACGAAAAGGGCCAGCCCATCCTGGTGGGTACCGTGTCCATCGAAAAGTCCGAGCTTATTTCCGAGCTTCTGCGGAAGAAGGGCATCAAGCATAATGTTTTGAACGCAAAGCACCACGAGAAGGAAGCGGAGATCGTGGCCCAGGCCGGTAAGTTTGGTGCCGTCACCGTGGCGACAAACATGGCCGGCCGTGGTACCGACATCATGCTGGGCGGTAATGTGGAGTTCCTCGCCAAGGCCGAACTGCGGAAGGCCGGCATGAGCGACGAGCTCATCGCCGAGTCCACCGGCTTTGCCGAGACCGACAACCAGGAGATCATGGATGCCCGGGCCGCCTTCAAGGCCGCCGAGGCGAAATATAAGGACGAGATCAAGGAAGAGGCGGATAAGGTCCGTGCTGTGGGCGGCCTCTTCATCCTGGGCACCGAGCGCCACGAGTCCCGACGCATCGACAACCAGCTCCGTGGCCGTGCCGGCCGTCAGGGCGACCCCGGTGAGACTCGGTTCTTCCTTTCTTTGGAGGATGACATCATGCGTCTCTTTGGCTCCGAGCGGGTCATGGGCATGATGGAGAAGCTGGGGGTGGACGAGGATACCCCCATCGAGCAGAAGATGCTCTCCGGTGCCATTGAGAACGCCCAGCGCCAGGTGGAGTCCAGGAACTTCCAGTCCCGAAAGAGCGTGCTGGAGTACGACGACGTGATGAACACCCAGCGTAAGGTTATCTACGAACAGCGCCGCCAGGTGCTGGACGGGGAGGACCTGGCCCAGAATATCCAGAACATGATCCGCTCCGTCATCACCTCCGCCTTGGAGGGGCATATGGGGGAGCAGAAAAATATGAACGCCGAGAGCTGGGAGGCCGCTGTCCATCCCTTCCGTGGGGTCTTTCTCCGGGGGGATGAGCTTCGCTATGCCGACGAGGACCTGGCCTCCCTGTCGCTGGAGGACCTGACTGAGCAGGTCTGCCAGCGGGCCTATGACGTTTACGCCCAGAAGGAGGCTGCCTACACCGCCCCCATCATGCGGGAGCTGGAGCGGGTCATCATGCTCCGGGTGGTGGACGAATACTGGATGGACCACATCGACGCCATGCAGGAGCTTCGCCAGGGCATCGGCCTGCGGGCTTACGGCCAGACCGACCCCGTAGTGGAGTACAAGCGGGAGGGCTATGAGATGTTTGAGGCCATGGTGGCCGCCATTCAGGAGGAGACGGTGCGCCGCCTGTTCCTGGTCCGCATCCAGCCCAACGCCACCGTCCAGCGGGAGCGGGTGGCCAAGGTCACAGGGGAATCCGGCGGCGGCGACGGCACTGTCGCCAAGAAGCCTGTGAAAAAGACCATGAAGATCGGCCGCAACGACCCCTGCCCCTGCGGGAGCGGGAAGAAGTGGAAAAAGTGTGACTGCGCTGAGTATCACCCCGACGGAGCAGCCAAATGAATCACATGACAGAGCACAACGTGGACGGCGTGGTGTTCCGCACCGCCGACCGCTTTTTAGCGGCCGGCGGTGTCGTTCACGGCTTTTCCACCCGGTATGGAGGGGTGTCCCAGGGAGTCTGGGCCTCCCTGAATTTGGGCCTGAACCGAGGGGACGACCCCGCCCATGTCCGGGAAAATTACCGCAGCTTCCTCACCGCCGTCGGGGCCTCGGAGACCCATATCGTCATGAGCAGTCAGGTCCACGAGAGCCATATCCAGGCGGTCACCGAGGCCGACGGGAAAAAAGATCTCTATGACCCGGTGCCCTTTCGGGCCGACGGCCTTATCACCGACCGGCCCTGGGTGGGCCTGGTCATCTTTTCCGCCGACTGCCTGCCGGTCCTGCTCTACGATCCGGTGAAGCGGGTGATCGCCGCCGTCCACGCCGGCTGGCGAGGGACTGTGGCCCGGATCGCCCCCAAGGCGGTGGAGAAAATGGCGGCGGACTACGGTTGCCGCCGGGAAGACATCCTGGCCGCCATCGGCCCGGGCATCTCGGCCTGCCACTTTGAGACGAGGGCCGACGTTCCCGCCGCCGTCCGGGCCGTCCTGCCCCCGGTCCAGGCCAAGGCCTGTATCCAGGACCACGGGGACGGCACCTATCACGTGGACTTGAAGGGAGTCAACCGGGCCCTGCTTTTGAACGCCGGGCTCCCGGAGGGGAACATAACCGTTGACCCGGATTGTACCGCCTGTGATACCTCAAAGTACTGGTCCCACCGAATGGTGGGAAATGAGCGGGGAAGTCTCGCCGCTGTCATTCAGTTGACATAATAATTAGTTAACATAATACGGAGGAACTATGAAGGGACGTCTGCTTGCCTGCCTGATGGCGGCGACCTTGATCCTGGCGGCCTGCTCTCAGGCCCCTGCGCCCACCCCGGACGCAACGCCGGAGCCAACCCCGACGCCGGTACCGGTGGAGTTTGCCCTTCCTTATTACGCCTCGGCCTCCCTTCACCCCATCCTGGGGGAGAGCCGGACCAACCTGACCCTGGCCTCCCTGCTGTACGATGGTCTTTTTGCTCTGGACGGTCAGTTCCGGCCCCAGCCCCGGCTCTGTCAGAGCTATACCGTTTCGGAGGATGGGCTGACCTGGACCTTCCGGCTCAAGCCGGGAATCCGGTTTTCTGACGGGACCCCCCTGGCCGCCGGACACGCGGCCGCCTCCCTGAACCTGGCCCGGACCAGCCCTCTTTACGCCTCCCGGCTGGCGGGGGTGCGGAGTGTCCGCGCCGTGAAGGACGGAATCGAGGTGGCCCTCACCAGCCCGGACGGCGCCCTGCCCAGCCTGCTGGATGTGCCCATCGTCCTGGAGCGGGAGGGGACCTGGCCCCTGGGGACCGGCCGCTACGCCCTGGCCGGGGAAGGGGAGAGTCTTTGCCTGGAGCGGCAACCTGCCGCCGACCCCGCCCTACCGGAAACCATCCCCCTGGCCACTGTTCAGGGGGCGGACAACCTGGTCTACGCCTTTGGCACCAAGGTGATCTCCTTGGTGACGACCGACCTGACCGGCACGGATTCCCTGGGGTATTCCGGGGGCTATGAGGTCTGGGACTGTCCCACCACCGCCATGGTCTACCTGGGGTTCCGGACGGACACGGGGCCCTGTCAGGACCCCGTGCTCCGCAGGGCCATCTCCATGGCCCTGGACCGGGAGAGCGTGGTGGACGCACTTTACTCCCGCCACGCCAGGGCCGCCGCTCTGCCGGTCTCCCCGGTGAGCGAGTGCTACGACCCGGCCCTGGCCGCCCAGCTGGCCTACGCCCCCAAAGAGGCGACAGACCTTCTGGAGGAGGCTGGCTATACCCTTTCCGATGGGAGGCTGACCCGTGGACGGAGCCAGGTGAAGCTCACCCTGGCGGTGAACACTGACAATACCGTCCGCCTTGCCACGGCGGAGTTTTTAGCCGGGGAGCTGGGCAAGCTGGGCCTGGCCGTCACAGTGGAGAAGCTCTCCTGGGAGGACTACACCAAGGCCCTCCAGGCGGGGACCTTTGACCTCTACCTGGCGGAGGCCATCCTCCCCGCCAGCTTTGATCTTGCTACCCTTCTGGGCCCGGGCGGGGCGCTGAACTATGGCCGCTGGCACAGCGCCGAGACCCAGACCCTGATGATTGCCTTTCAGGCCGCCAGGGGGGAGGCGCGAAAGACCGCCGCCTCCGCCCTTTATACCCATCTGCTCCAGGAGGCCCCTATCGCCCCCCTTTGCTTCAAGGAGCAGTCGGTCCTTACCCAGTGGGGACAGGTAAGCGGGCTCACGCCCACCCGGGCCGACCCCTTCTATGGAAATGGGTGGAGTGTGCGCGATGGTTGACCATAAAAGTTTTATGTAAGCTATATATCAGAGAGAGGAAGAGAAATATGGTATATCGTTGTTTTGCGGAAAAAAAGCCTGGGTTTGATGGAGAGGCCAAAGGTCTGCTTCGGGAACTGCGGGAGCAGTTGGGGGTCCGCTCCCTCACCGGCCTGCGCATCCTGAACCGCTATGATGTGGAAGGGGTGGAAGCCGCCGTGTACGAGGCGGCGGGACCCATCGTCTTTTCCGAGCCACCGGTAGATACCCTTTATCACGAGGACTTCCCCATGCCCACCGTGGCGGGGGCCGTCCTGGCGGTGGAGGCGCTCCCCGGCCAGTACGACCAGCGGGCGGATTCCGCCGCCCAGTGCATCCAGCTCATGACCGGCGGGGACCGGCCCACCGTGCGGAGCGCTGCCGTCTACCTGCTGGAGGGGGCGCTCACCGCGGGAGAGCTGGCTGCCATCAAGAAATACCTCATCAACCCCGTGGAGAGCCGGGAGGCCACGCTGGACAAGCCCGCCACCCTGGCGGGGGAGGCCGCCCACCCCGACCATGTGGCCGTGGTGGAGGGCTTCACCGCCCTGGACGAGGCCGGTCTGGCCGCCCTTTTGGAGGAGTACGGTCTTGCCATGGACCTGGAGGACTTGAAGTTTCTGCAACGCTACTTCCGGGACGAGGAGAAGCGCGACCCCACCCTTACTGAAATTCGGGTGGTGGATACTTACTGGTCCGACCACTGCCGCCACACCACATTCTCGACTCACATTGATTCCGTGGACATCGCCGACCCCCTGGTGAAGGAGGCCTACGAGCGCTATCTGGCTGCCCGGGTGGAGGTCTACGGAGAGGAGAAGGCTGCCAAGCGGCCCCAGACCCTCATGGACATCGCCACCATCGGTACCAAGACCCTGAAGAAGCGGGGCCTCTTGCCCGAGCTGGATGAGAGCGAGGAGATCAATGCCTGCTCCATCCACATTCCAGCCGTGGTTGACGGCCAGGAGCAGGATTGGCTCCTCATGTTCAAGAACGAGACCCACAACCACCCCACCGAGATCGAACCCTTCGGCGGCGCCCCCCCCCGCATCGGCGGCTGGGTCCGCGCCCCCCCCGCCGGCCGAGTCTACGTCCATCAGGCCATGCGCCTCACCGGCGGCGGCGACCCCCGCACCCCCCTGGAACAGACCATTGAAGGCAAGCTCCCCCAGCGGAAGATCGCCCAGACAGCCGCCGCGGGTTACTCCTCCTACGGCAACCAGATCGGCCTGGCCACCGGCCATGTGGCCGAGCTTTACCACGAGGGCTACATTGCAAAGCGCCTGGAGTGCGGCGCAGTGGTGGGCGCCGCCCCCGCCGAGAACGTGGTCCGGGAGCGACCCGCCCCCGGGGATGTGGTAATTCTCCTGGGCGGCCGTACCGGCCGGGACGGCATCGGCGGGGCCACCGGCTCCTCCAAGAGCCACAATAAGAAGAGCCTGGACACCATGGCCTCCGAGGTCCAGAAGGGCAACGCCCCCGAGGAACGGAAAATCCAGCGCCTCTTCCGCAATGGGGACGTGACCCGTCTCATCAAGCGGTGCAACGACTTTGGCGCGGGCGGTGTGTCCGTGGCCATCGGTGAGCTGGCCGACGGACTTGCCATCGACCTGGACGCGGTCCGCAAGAAGTACGACGGTCTGGACGGCACCGAGCTGGCCATCTCCGAGAGCCAGGAGCGTATGGCCGTGGTGGTGGCCCCCGAGAACGCGGCGGCCTTCATCGCCGCCGCCCAGGCGGAGAACCTGGAGGCCTACCAAGTGGCTGTGGTCACCGATAGCCCCAGAATGGTGATGACCTGGAAGGGCCAGACCATTGCCGATCTGTCCCGCGCGTTTTTGAACACCAACGGCGCAGTGAAGCACACCGCTGTGGCCGTCTCCGAGAAGGACCGCACCCCCCTGGGAGAGCCCCAGTACCAGTCCCTCCGGGACCTGGCCGGGAGCCTGAAGAGCGCTTCCCGCCGCGGCCTCACCGAGCGGTTCGACTCCACCGTGGGCGCCGGTTCCGTCCTGGTCCCCTTTGGCGGCAAAAACCAGCGTACCCCCGCTCAGGTTATGGCCGCCCTGCTTCCCGTTTTGCCCGGCCAGGTGACCGACCAGGCCTCCGTCATGGCCTGGGGGGCCGACCCCGACCAGATGATGGTGGACCCCTACGCTGGGGCTTACGATGCCGTGCTTACCTCGGTGGCCAAGCTGGTGGCCGCCGGTGCGGACTATAAAAAGGCTTATCTTACCCTCCAGGAGTTCTTTGAGAAGCTCCGGGAGGAGCCCGCCCGTTGGGGAAAGCCCTTCGCCGCCCTCCTGGGTGCCCTGGATGCCCAGCTGGACCTGGGTGCCGCCGCCATCGGAGGCAAGGACTCCATGTCCGGCACCTTCCTGGATAAGGACGTGCCTCCCACCCTGCTCTCCTTCGCCATCGCTCCCATCCTGGCCACCGACGTGATCTCCCCCGAATTCAAGGAGGCCGGCCACCCCGTCTACCTCTTTGTCCCTGAGGAGGGCACTCCCGACGGACAGAAGGAGACCTGGGAGCTCTTCCACGCCCTCTGTCAGGCCGGGAAAGTCAAGGCCGCCTGGGCCGTGGAGAACGGCCTGGCCGAGGCCGTCATGAAGATGTCCTTCGGCAATGAGATCGGCTTTACCGCCGACGGCGAGGAAGTTGCCTGGGATCTGCTGTGCGCCGGGGCCATCGTGGCTGAGCTCACCGAAGAAGTGGACGACCTCAACGCCGCCCGCCTGGGCGTGACCACCGTGGAACCCGTTATCGACCTGGGCTGGGACAAGGCTTCCGTCAGCGAACTGCTGGCTCTCAACGATGGGGTTCTGGAGTCGGTCTATCCCACGCTCACCCCCGCCGAGGAGATCGCCGTCCCTGCCCTCTCCTGCACGGAGCGGGCCCCCATCGTGGCCAAGAGCGCCGTGGCCCGGCCCCGGGTGACCATCCCGGTTTTCCCCGGCACCAACTGTGAGTACGACACCGCCGCCGCCTGCGCCAAGGCGGGTATGGCCCCCCAAATCCTGGTGGTCCGCAATGGGGACTCCGCCGGTCTGGCCGAATCCGCCCAGGCCCTTGAGGCTTCCATTCGGAAGAGCCAGCTCCTGATCCTCCCCGGCGGCTTCTCCGGCGGCGACGAGCCCGAGGGCTCCGCCAAGTTTATCTGCGCCTTCCTCCGCAACCCTGCCCTCACCGAGGCAATCCACGACCTGCTGAAGAACCGGGACGGCCTCATGCTGGGCATCTGCAACGGCTTCCAGGCCCTCATCAAGCTGGGCCTGGTCCCCTACGGGGAGATTCGTCCCCTGGAGGCCGACTGCCCCACCCTGACCTTCAACCGTATCGGCCGCCACCAGAGCCGGTACGTTACCACCCGGGTGGCTTCGGTCCGCTCCCCCTGGATGCTGAACTCCAACGTGGGCGACCTCCACGCCATCCCCATCTCCCACGGCGAGGGCCGCTTTGTGGCCCCCGACGCCGTACTGGAAAAGCTGATTGCGCGCGGACAGGTGGCCACCCAGTACACCGACGCCGCGGGCGTCCCCTCTATGGACATCAGTGTGAACCCCAACGGCTCTCTCATGGCGATCGAGGGTATCTTCAGCCCCGACGGCCGGGTCTTCGGCAAGATGGGGCACTCCGAGCGCCGCGGTCCCCACATCGGCAAGAACATCCCCGGGGACAAGCACCAGCCCCTCTTTGAGAGCGGGGCCGCCTACTTCCGCTAAACGCGTAAGAGCCGCCGCAAGGCGGCTCTTACCACAACCCTGAGAGAAGGAGAGGCCATGACCCATCTAACACAGAACGCCATTATGGATGCGTTTCTCAAGCTTCTGGAAGAGAATCCTCTGGACCGCATCACGGTGGGGGATATTATCCGGGAGTGCGGCGTGAGCCGCAATACCTTTTATTATCATTTCGGGGATATTTACGCCCTTTTGAAGGCCGTGTTACAGCGGGACATGGACCGATTGGTCAGCCAGCGAAAGCAGGGGGACAGCTGGGAGGAGGTCTTTCAGCGGGTTATGGACAGCAACATGGCCCGCCGCCGGGTCATCTATCACATCTACGGCTCCGTGGAGCACGACATTTTAGTCCAGAACCTCTATGAGATCACCGAAGAGGTGATGATGGACCGGGTGCGGGAGGCGGCCCAGGGCCTTCCCATCGCGGAGGAGGATCTGAAGATTCTATGCGCCGCCGACCAGGCCATGTTCGTGGGCCTGCTCCTGGAGTGGGTCCGCAAGGGAATGCGGGAGGAAGAGGCCCAGGCCATCTGGAAGACCGAGCGCTTCGTTTTTCGGATCCTGCCCCACATTCTTCGTGGCCTGGTGGAGGGGGAAAAGCCCTGAAGTTTGGTACAAAAGGGCAAATTTGTCCGAAATTGATACGATTTCAAACCGATGTCCCGATTTAGGACGCGGACTGTCCTTTGCCCATGGCATCTTTTTCCTAAGAAGTCTATACTATATCCAAAAGGGGTAAAGCCCCTGGAAAGGACTTGTAGATATGGACATCAAGGAAAACATTCAGGTCGCGGCCATCAAAAAGGCCTATGAATATCTGGACAAGGACCCGGAAGGCAATATCCCCAAGCTTATGAATCTGGCCGACAAGCTGGACGTGGCCGACGCCTATCCCGCCCAGCGGGCCGCCATTCGCCGTGCCATCTCCGACCCTGGCAATAATTGGACCCGGCTTATCCAGAGCCTGTGGACCGACGTGGACGACCACGTCCGCAAGACCTTGTTTGAAAACTTCGTCATCAACGCGAACTTCCTCTGGGCCCCCCGCCGGGAGGCCGCCATGAAGAAATATCACTGCAACGTGCCCTGGGCCATCCTTATGGACCCCACCAGCGCCTGCAACCTCCATTGCACAGGCTGTTGGGCGGCCGAGTACGGCAACAAGATGAACATGGACCTGGAGACCCTGGACTCCATCATTGCTCAAGGCAAGGAGCTGGGGATCCATATGTACATCTACTCCGGCGGCGAACCCATGATGCGGAAAAAGGATATTATCACCCTCTGCGAAAAACATTCCGACTGCGTTTTCCTGGCCTTTACCAATGGGACCCTCATCGACGAGACCTTTGCAGACGAGATGCTCCGGGTGGGCAATTTCGTTCCCGCTATCAGCGTGGAGGGCTTCGAGGAGGGCACCGACTTCCGCCGGGGAGCGGGGACCTTCGCCCGGGTGGAAAAGGCCATGGAGCTACTCCACAGAAAAAAGCTCCCCTTTGGGGTTTCCTGCTGCTATACCTCGCAAAACGCCGAGATGATCGGCAGTGAGGAATACTTCGACTGGATGGTGAAGATGGGGGCCAAGTTCTGCTGGATCTTCACCTACATGCCCGTGGGGAGTGGGGCCCCCACCGACCTCATGGCCACCGCCGAACAGCGGGAGTTCATGTACCGCCAGGTCCGGGCCTTCCGCAAGACCAAGCCCCTGTTTACCATGGATTTTTGGAACGACGGGGAGTATGTGGGCGGCTGCATCGCCGCCGGACGGAACTATCTCCACATCAACGCAAACGGAGACATTGAACCCTGCGCCTTCATCCACTACTCCGACTCCAACATTAAGGATAAGACCCTGGTGGAGGCCTTCCAGTCCCCACTGTTCATGGCCTATAAGGCAGGGCAGCCCTTCAGCGACAACCTTCTTCGCCCCTGCCCCCTGCTGGATAACCCCGGAGCCCTGGCGGAAGTGGTGGAGAAGTCCGGGGCCCACTCCACCGACATGCAGCTGCCGGAGAATGTGAAGGATCTGTCCGAAAAGTGCCGGGAGAAGGCCGAGCTGTGGAAGATCACCGCCGACCGCCTCTGGGCAGAGAGCCATGGGTGCGGCCAGTGCCCGGGCTGTGGCCACTAAAACAAAGAAACGCCACACTTTCCCTGCTGGGACCGCCGGGCCGAAATCAACCATATCGGGGCCGGCATCGACAGTCATGCCGGCCCCGGCATCGCAGCCCTCTTCTTCTGGGGCAAGGAGCGGGTGGAGGAAGGAATTTTAGAAAATTTTAATCCCTCTTTTAAGGCCTTTTCAGGGGCTAAGTGTAAAATGGAGCCATTAACAAAAGGAGGACATTCCATGATTATCCTGACCCTTCTGATCGTCCTGGGGAGTCTGGCCCTGGTGGCGCTGACCCTCATCGGTCTACCTCTGATGCTTTTGGTTGCCATCCTGCCCGGCTTTCTCACCCTGGCGGGGATCATCCTTGTGGTGAAGGCCCTTATGGACAGGCCGGTCCTGGCGGAGAATTTCTATCCCGCCGCTGCCTGCCTGGTGATGGCGGCCCTGTTGCGGTGGATTTTCTGACGATTTTCTGACATTGGCCGGTCCCGCCTTGACGCGAGACCGGCCAGACGGCTATAATGGGCATAAGACTGGGAGAGGAGCCAGAGACATGAGCCAGAAGATTCTTGTGGTGGACGAC
>JAHHSF010000140.1 GCA_020025375.1 Oscillospiraceae bacterium
CCCAGAAGCAGGCCGGCGCAGAGACAAAGGAAAATTAGGCGGCCGCGAAGCACGTGGATGGAAAGTTTCATAGTAAGAGGTTCCTTTCAGAGGTCAGGGGAAAATGACAGAGAGAAGCTGGTCATACCCGGCCACCGTATAGGTGGGCCGAATGTGGGTGGCGTTGGGCAGACCGTGGGGGTTAAACCAGGCGGTGTCCAACCCGGCGTCCACGCCGCCCTTGATGTCAGAGTTCAGGTTGTCCCCCACCATAAGACACCGGGCCTTGTCAGGCACCCCCAGGGCGGCCAGCATGGGCTGAAAAAAGGCGGGCTGGGGCTTTTGGGCGCCCAATTCCTCGGAAATAAAAAGGTGGGGGAAGTAGGGGGCAAGAGGGCTGGCCTCCATGCGGGCGTGCTGGACCCGGGCCACTCCGTTGGTGGCGAGAGCCAAGGTACAACCCTCCTCATAAAGGGTCTGGCAGAAGGCCTCCGCTCCGGGCAGGAGGAAGGCCCCCTCACCCAAATAAGTCAGGTAGTCCTGGTTGAAGGCCTCCGGGTCATTTTGGCCCCCCAAAGTCGCGTCCAGGCGGCGGAACCGCTCCACCGTCAGCCATTTCTGGTCCGCCTCGCCCCGGTCAAACTGGGCCCAGAGGGCCCGGTTGATGGTGAGGTAGACCGCCTCGGTCTCGGGGGTGAAGGGGTAACCCCGCTCTGTCATGGCTTTTTTCAGGGCTTCGTGTTCGGCCCGGTCGAAGTCAAAGAGGGTGTTGTCAGCGTCCAGAAGGACGAAGTCATAACGCTTCAATGGGAAGGTCTCCTTTGGTTGTGGAAGTTGGTGAACAGGCGGACAGCGGAGGAGGCCAGGACCACGCCGGCGGCCAAAGCCCCGGCAATTCCCAGTGTCTCCAGCCCCTTGCTAATAAAGAGGTCTGTCTGACCGTCCATGCAGTATTTCATGGTATAATAGATGCCGCCGCCTGGGACCAGGGGGAAGAAGGCCACCAGCAGATAGCCGGTTACCGGGGCCTTGCGGACCCGTCCCATAATCTCGGAAAAGATTGAGATGGCCAGACCGGCGAAGAAGGACTGGATGATGACGCTATGTACGAAGGGAGCGGACAGCAGATAGGCCAGCCAGCCCACCGCCCCGCCCAGGCCGCAGACCACGGTGCCGAAGCCGTGGATGTTAAAGAGATAGGCGAAGCCCAGGCTGGCGAAAAAGGCGTACACACAGGGCAAAATCAAAGATTCCAACATATCACGACACCCCCAGCAGACGGGCGATCCACAGGGCGACTGCGGTGCCCAGTGCGATGGAGACCCCCACGAGGATGGCCTCGGCAATCTTGCTGATGCCGCTGACCATGTCCCCGGCGATGATGTCCCGAATGGCGTTGGTGAAGGCGATGCCGGGGACCAGAGCCATGAGGGCGCCGATGATGATGATATCGGCGTCGTTACCCACTCCTAAAGCCACCAGGGCGAAGGCGGTGAGGGCGGAAAAGAAGCCGCCCACGGAGGTCTTGAAGAAGAGGTTGGTCTTCAACTTTTCCATGAAGGGGAGACAAAGGCCGATGACAATGCCGCAGATCCCGGCGGAAAAGGCGTCCTTCCAATTCCCGCCAAAAAAGAAGCCAAAGGCTCCACAGCCCAGGAAGTAAGCGAAAAGCTGAAAGGGAAAGGGGTAAGCCGTCGTATCCCGGCAGATGGTCTCCAGCTGGGAGATGGAGTCCGGTAAGGGCGGGATCTGGGAACAAATGGTCCGGCTCAGCTCGTTGAGGGCCTCCAGACGGTAAATATCGGTACCGTGCATCCCAACCCTGCGGATGCGGGTCAGGGAGCGGCCCTCCGGGTCGTTCACGCTGACGGTGAGGCAGTTGGGGATGGCGAAAACCTCCCCGCTGGAAGCACCATAGGCGGCCAGGACCCGTTGCACGGATTCCTCCACCCGGTAAATCTCTGCGCCGCTTATCTGAAGCTGATAGCCCATTTCCGTGGCAAATTGGAGCAATACATCGTAATCCAAGACCAGACCTCCTTTTGAGCTTGCCCACTTATGGTATCGCAATTTTTCGGGCATTTCAAGGCAAAAACAGTGACAAAACGTTACATTACGGAAAAAACTTGGGGCGGCGTGAGCCGGTTGGTGGTGAGCTGGCTCACCCCCAGGGCGGCCAGGCGTTCCGCCTCGGCCCCGGTGTCGGCCACCCAGGCGATAAGGGGCAGGCCGGCGGCCTGGGCCCGGGCGATGCATTGGGGGTGGTTGCCCGGGTGGGAGGCCTGGAAGTCCAGCCCAGTGTTGGGCAGGGCGGCCGCCTTTCGGATGGTATCCTCGTCCATGCCCCCCACAAGCAAGTAGAGGGGGAGCACATCCCCACCGGTACGGAGGTATTGAAGGGTATCGTAGCCATAGGAGAGGAGAACGGCTTTTTCCAGCATCCTCTTCTCCCGGATCAGGTCCACCAGATTGTCCAACTGGGACCAGGTTCCCCCTTTGATCTCGATAAAGGGGACCAGCTCCCACTCGGCGCAAACGTCCAGGGCTTCGGACAGGGTGCAGAGTCCCAGGCCGGGATAGCGGTCCACGTTGGCACCGGAATCCACTGTGAGGGTGGAGAGCTGCGCCCAGGTCAGGTCCGGGATAGCGCCTTCGCCGTCGGTCATGGCATCCACCGTCCCATCGTGGCTCAGAACCCATACGCCGTCTGTCGTGCAATGCACGTCGAACTCACAGCCGTAAAGACCGTAAGCCCCCGCCAGCTCAATGGCGGGGTAGGTGTTCTCCGGCGCCAGGGCGGACAGGCCCCGGTGGGCGATGAGGGTGAGGACAGGGTCCTGGACCGAATCCAGCTCAGGCGGCAGAACGGGGGAGAGGGTCAGGGAGAAGGCCAGCAGAGCGGGGAGTATCGTCATAAAGGTCGTCCTTTCTCATATTTAAACAGACTATCCTTTAGTATATCAGAAACCGACAGGATCTAGCATCTTATTTTCTCCAAAAATAGCAAAAAAGAGGCCCCCCCCATTTTTTCAGATGGGTGGAGGCCGTTTGCTATTTGTTGCGTTTTTGTAGCTCGCTGTGTTCTCGGGCCAGCTCGGCGCAAAGGGAGGTGAAGGGCCAGCCCAGGTTGGTGGGGGTGGTCATGGCCTTCAGCACCTCGGTTCCCAGGCCGGCGTCCCGCAGGGCGGACA
>JAHHSF010000141.1 GCA_020025375.1 Oscillospiraceae bacterium
ACCCCCTATGCCAAGGACCAGGGCTCCCACCCCCTCCCACCAGGGCTTTTGTTCGCTCAGCAGCTCTGACGATTGGAGGATGCTCCAGCCGTACACCAGGAGCCCCACCCCCAGCAGCAGAAACAGTCCCCCGACCAGGGCATGGCCAACCCGCCCCTGAATCCGATTCATACAGTATCCGCCACCCGTCGGCGGGCTGTCCGGTGCTCCCCTGGACTTCTTTTGCCTCTGATAGAATATCACCGCCAGGACTATCAAGACCCCGCAGCAATAGCCAATGATTCGGCCGGTTGCTATGATGCTCTCAAGATCGTCCATGCTGACCCTCCTCCCTTTTCTCCAAAATCTGCCCCATCCCTTTTTTCATTCCTCAAAACGCATTTCCCTCGAAGTAGCTTTGCAGTTTTTCAGCGATAACAGAAACCGCGTACGCAATAAAAGGAACAATTATAAAGGCTACCGCCTTTCGGATGGTGGCAATCTCTCCAATCGGTACACCGTCCGTAAATGCACAAATAGACTGATAGAGGTAATAGACACCTATAATCAGTCCAAAAGAAGAAATATAGCCGATTCCTCGCGCCACAAAGGAAACCGCATGAAAAGCGATCCCAAGAGGCGTATAGACAATAGACCTTGCTGCACCAAGAAAACGGTTCTTCATTTTCTCAATCTTCCTACGCTTTTTTCTTTGCTTTTCAATTTCTTCCTTCTCTGCATCAGTCGGGATGAATCCAAATCCCAACTTAACGATTCCCTCCGAAATTTCCTTCACCAGCTGTTCTTCTTGTTTATCGTTTCTGTACTCCATAAATCACACCTCACTTTCTTTTACCCATAATATAATGTACAAGTTCTTATCAGTGACAGCCTCTATTCCAAAACGCTGATTCCATATCTTGCGGCAATCCTTTTCACCTGTAATGTGTCAGCTTCTTGTAACCGGATGCTCAATTTATGCCGCCCCTTTACACCATCATTTCCCCGGGATTCCCCTTGACGAATGGGTGAAAAGCGGGTAAACTGAGAGGACTGCAGCAGAGTGTCCTTACCCCCCGTCCAACCGTGGAGCGGGGGTTTTTGCCGTATCCTCCCAGCCCGGGTGTGGCAGGGAATGCGGGTTTTCCCAATTATAACAGATCTGCCCGTCTTTTTCCAGAGTTATGAAGAATATGTCGTTTTCAGGCCGCCTGGTTCCCACGGCCGGCTTGCGAAACGACCTTTCCGGCAGAGTATTTTTATCGGGGAAGGGCGGGGAGCTTGAGGGCTGTCGAAAAAGTCAGAGATCGTTTCAACAGCCTGAACATAGCCCCTTCCCAACCAACGGGACACACATTAGAAGCCAGCGTAATTTCCAATTCAACCCAGGTAAGCCCGTACAGGACTATATCATGGTTCAGAATCGAAGGAGTGAATGATATGCGTGCCCTTTCCCAATCTCTTCTTGCTCTGCCCGAGGTTCAAACCCTGCTTTCGGCCTTTGAAGGCGGGCAGTCTCCGGTGGCCTTCTCCGGTCTGGCCGCAGTTCACCGGGCCCACCTGGCGGCCGCCCTCCATCTGGCCGGCGGCCGCCCTGTGGTTGTGGTGTGCGGGGACGAGAGCGAAGGAGAGCGGATGCAGCGGGATCTGGGACAATTTACCAAAACACCGGTCCCCCTGCTCACCGCCCGCTCCTTCAGCTTCCACAACACCGCCACCGCCTCCCACCAGTGGGAGCACCGGCGGCTTCGCCTCTTCTACCGCCTGAGGCAGGAAGAGCTCCCCCTTCTGGTGACCACCGTAGAGGCTCTGATGCAGCGTACCCTGTCCCCCGGGACGCTGGATCGAGCCTGTCTCACCCTGCGGCTTGGGCAGCGTGTGGACCCCATCGGGCTGGCCCGCTCCCTCACTGAGTCCGGGTATGCTCGGTGTGATCAGGTGGAGGCCCCCGGCCAGTTCGCCACGCGTGGGGGCATTCTGGATGTGTACTCCCCCGGCATGGAGTCCCCGGTGCGGACCGAGTTTTTCGGAGACGAGGTGGACGCCATGGGCACCTTCGACCCTGCCACCCAGCGGCGGACGGAAAATCTGGAGCAGGCCGTGCTCCTCCCCGCAGCGGAGGCCCTGCCCCATTTAAGTCCCAAGGGGCTTCCCGATCTGCTGAAGCATCTGGATGAGCTGGCTCAAAGGGCACAGGCTGACGGACAGCGGGAGCTGTCCGCCACCCTGCGGCAGGATCAGGAACTTCTGGCCGAGGGGCAATCCCTCCCCGCCGCCGACCGCTACCTCCCCCTCATCTGCCCCAAGCTGGCCACCGCCCTGGATTACCTCCCTTCGGATGCCTGTATCCTGCTCTCTGAGAGCAACCGGGTGGAGGAGGGGGGTAAAACCGACCAGTGGCAGCTGGAGGAGGATGTGAAAACCCTGCTGGAGCGGGGGGAGCTGGCGGGCAGCTGTGGAGAGCTGGTGCTCCCTCTCTCCCAGCTCAATCGGCGGCTGGAGGACTGGCCGGTGGCCTATTTGGACTCCTTTACCCATTCCTCCTACCCCTCCAACCCCCGGTGCGTCCTCTCCCTCATGACCAAGCAGCTGCCCTCCTTTGGGGCCAGTCTGGAGACGGCGGTGCAGGATCTCACCCACTACCAGAGTCTGGGCTTTGCCGTGCTGGTGCTGACCTCCAGCCAGCAGCGGGCCTTAAATCTGCAAACCCTCCTCCGAGAGCAGAAGGTGAAGGCGGGTGTGGACTTCTCCTTAAACGCCCTCCCCAGGCCGGGAGAGATTCTCCTCACGGTGGGCGGCCTGTCCGGCGGCATGGAGTACCCCGATCTGAAGCTGGCCGTCATCACCGAGGGCCAGGGTAACTCCCAAAAGCGGCCCCGTCCCGTCAAAAAGGCGGTGACCAACCGAGAAAAGCTGAAATCCTATGCCGATCTCTCCCCCGGTGATCTGGTGGTTCATGAGCACCATGGCGTAGGCCGATACGTGGGCATGGAGAAAATCTCCACCGACGGCATTGAAAAGGACTATGTAAAAATCGCCTACGCAGGGTCGGATGCCCTGTACGTCCCCGCCACCCAGCTGCACCTTAGCTCACAGTACATCCGCGGCGGCCGGGATG
>JAHHSF010000142.1 GCA_020025375.1 Oscillospiraceae bacterium
TCCTTACCCAGCTCGGTAACGTCGATGTCGCCGGTAACCTCCAGGTTGACCAGAACGCCAATCTTACCACCGGCGTGGATATAGGGCACGGAAACGCCCTCGGTGTAGAAGGCAAAGCGGCGGACCTTGATGTTCTCGCCGATGACCAGGACCATCTCCTGCTGCTGCTGGGTGACAGTCATGTCGGTGCCGTTGTACTTGCACTCCATAAGAGCATCCAGGTCAGCGGGCTTGTTGGCGGCCACAGTGGCGGCCACGCCCTCAACAAAGTTTACGAACTTCTCGTTCTTAGCGACGAAGTCGGTCTCGGCGTTGACCTCGACCACCACGCCCACGCCGTCGATAACGGCGGCGTAAGCCATGCCCTCGGCGGCGATACGGCCGGCCTTCTTCTGGGAAGCGGCCAGGCCCTTCTCACGCAGGTACTCGACGGCCTTGTCCATGTCGCCGTCGGTCTCGGCCAGAGCCTTCTTACAATCCATCATGCCCACGCCGGTCATCTCACGGAGCTTCTGTACGTCCTTTGCAGTAAAAGCCATTTTGAATTCCTCCATATCATCAAATAAAAAGGGCGCCCACCCGCCGCAGGCGGGCGGGCGCTCCTTGCCGTTCCGGTGTTATCGCTTACTCAGCGGCGGTCTCCTCGGCCTTGGGGGCCTCGGCATCCTGGCCCTGACGGCCCTCCTGGATGGCGTTGGCCATCACAGAGGCAATCAGCTTGATGGCACGGATGGCGTCATCGTTGCCGGGGATCACATAGTCGATCTCGTCGGGGTCACAGTTGGTGTCCACGATGGCGACAATGGGAATATGAAGCTTGCGAGCCTCGTTGATGGCGTTGCGCTCCTTGCGGGGGTCAACGACGAACAGGGCACCGGGAAGCTTCCGCATCTCCTTGACGCCACCCAGGTACTTCTCCAGCTTGGCAATCTCGCCCAGGTGCTTCATGACTTCCTTCTTGGGAAGCATATCAAAGGTGCCGTCCTCCTGCATCTTCTTCAGCTGGTTCAGACGGTCAATACGGCCACGCATGGTCTTGAAATTGGTAAGCATACCGCCCAGCCACCGGGCGTTCACGAAGTACATGCCGCAACGCTCGGCCTCTTCCTTGATGGCCTCCTGAGCCTGCTTCTTGGTGCCCACGAAGAGCAGAGTCTGGCCGTTCTGGCCCAGCTCACGGACGAAGTTATAGGCTTCCTCCAGCTTCTTCACGGTCTTCTGCAGGTCAATGATATAGATGCCGTTACGCTCCGTGTAGATGTAGGTGGCCATCTTGGGGTTCCACCGACGGGTCTGGTGGCCAAAGTGGACACCGGCCTCCAGGAGCTGCTTCATAGATACGACTGCCATAGTTTATTTCCTCCTTTTTCGTTATTACCTCCGCCCCGCTCATCGGAAACTCGTCCACCTCGTATGAGGCACCGGACGTTCCCTCCCGGCTGGCGTGCGTAATACTGTGAATGCACAGCTATGGTATTTTAGCATAGTGTTTCCTAAATTGCAAGGATTTTTTCACTTTTTCCTTCTATTTTTCCCGCCTGCGGCCCAACCTGCCCAATCTGGTCTTCCCAGCGTCCACCAAAATGATATCTTCCCCAAATTTCCGCACCGCCTCAAAGGGGATGACCAAGTCCTCCTCCCTGCCCAGCAGGCCAAACAGGCGCAGGCGGCCCGGAACGATGAGTGCCTTGATCTTTCCCAGCTCCCAATCCACCTCCGCATCCCCCACATAGCCGTAGCGGCTCCCATTCGTCCCGTCGATGACCTCCTTGAACCGAAGCTCGGTGAGCCGACTCTCCATAGGACCTCCCCCTTCTTTTTTGTTTATATAAGGATATGGCAGGTCAAACTAGTCCCATCACAAAAAAGAAGGCGGGATGCCTGATGAAAATCCGTCGTGGGCAAATTCTGGCGCTCCTCCTCCCTACTGCCCTCCTGCTCTTCGGGACCGCCACCGCCCAGGCCACGGCCCACCGACATCTACCCTTTGAGGCGGATTCGGTCTGCTCCCCCATGGCGGTAGTCCTCCGGGAGGAACGACTGGCCGGGGGCAGGCTACACGACTTGCCGCCCCTGGAGGATGGAGATATCCTGGTCACCCCCTGCGCTCACACTTTCGGCTGGCGGCACGGCCACGCAGGTATCGTAGTAAACGCCGCCGAGGGCCTCACTGTGGAGGCGGTCTCCATCGGCACCCGCTCGGCAGTCAGTTCCGTCCGGCATTGGAGGACCTATCCCACCTTTACCGTACTACGCCTGAAGGACGCCGATCCAGTGACCCGGCGGGCCGCCGGACTTTACGCACAAAACCATCTGGTGGATCTCCCCTACCGACTGACCTCCGGGCTCCGGGAAAAGGAACCCGCAGAGGCCGCCTGCTGCCACTGCGCCTATCTGGTTTGGTACGCCTATCGCCAATTTGGCTATGACCTGGACGGGGATGGCGGCCATCTGGTCACCGTGGCCGACCTTGCCAGCAGTCCCTACCTGGAAGCCGTTTATCAGGCAAAATAAAAAGCGGGAGCCTAAAGGCTCCCGCTCTTTACAGATTTTTCTTGATCTGGGCGATGGCGTTTTTCTCCAGCCGGGAGACCTGAGCCTGAGAGATACCAACCTCGGCGGATACCTCCATCTGGGTCTTTCCCTGAAAGAAGCGCAGGGAGAGGATGTGCTTCTCCCTGTCGGAGAGGCGGGAGATGGCCTCCTTCAGCGCAATCTGCTCCAGCCAGCTCTCGTCTGTGTTCTTATCGTCCCGCACCTGGTCCATGACGCAGACCGTATCCCCGCCGTCGGAGTAAATGGGCTCATAGAGGCTCACCGGGTCGGCAATGGCATCCAATGCGAATACCACGTCCTCCCGCTTAATATCCAGCTCCTTGGCGATTTCGTCCAGGGAAGGTTCCCGCTGATGCTCGGCCATAAACTTTTCCTTGGCCTGGAGGACCTTGTAGGCGGTATCCCGCATGGAGCGGGAGACCCGGAGAGAGCTGTTGTCCCGGAGGTAGCGGCGAATCTCACCCACGATCATGGGCACCCCATAGGTGGAAAAGCGCACGTCCAGGTCGATGTTGAAGTTGTCGATGGCCTTAATAAGGC
>JAHHSF010000143.1 GCA_020025375.1 Oscillospiraceae bacterium
AAGCCATGCCGTTCCTGCAAAAAGCAATATTACTTTCTTATGACCCCCGGCCATTCGGGGCGGACATTTTTTGGTTCGGTTCTTCCGGTCTTGCCTGCTGTGCTGAGTGCCATGCCTCTTTTTTGCGCTTACTGCTTTTCTAACAGCTCCTCGGCCCGCAGAAGATAGCGGGCAGCGGCACTTCGGTTGTGTTCCAGCTCCTCCGGGGTGACGGCCCGGCGAACCTTGGCCGGTGCCCCCATCACCATGCTGCGGGGAGGAATGATGGTCCCTTGCGTGACCAGGGCCCCGGCGGCCACGATGGAGCCCTCCCCGATGACGCACCCATCCATCAGGATGGAGCCCATGCCGATGAGGCAGTCGTCTCCGATGGTACAGCCGTGGAGGATGGCTCCATGGCCCACGGTGACCCCTGCGCCCACGGTGAGGGGATTCCGCTCGGTGACATGGAGGACGGCGTTATCCTGGATGTTGCTCCGGGGACCTATGTGGATGGTGTTCAGATCTGCCCGGGCCACTGCACCATACCAGAGGGCGGCTCCCTCTTCCAAGATCACGTCCCCGATCACCGAGACCAGGGGCGCCAGGTAGGAACCCGGCTTTAAAACGGGGGACTTGCCACGGCAATTAGTTAACATAATATCAATCCTCAATGTAGGCGCGCACCCGCAGGGTGGCCCCCAGGCTCTCGGCCAGGGCCTTGCAGCGGGCAATCTCCTCGGCGGTCTTCTCCTTGTCCACGATGGTCATGACCACCTTGGGAACATATTTGGAGGCCTTCTGGGTGAAGTCTAGCATCGCCTCCCAGCCCTTCTCCCCATCCCTGGGCTTGGTGACGGCGCAATACTCCTCCATGGTGGAGCCGTTAAGGGATATGGAGAGCACGTCGATACGGCCCGCAAGCTCCGGGGTCACATCCCGGCCCAGAATAAGGTTGGCGTGGCCATTGGTGTTGATGCGGATGGGAGGAAGGGCGGGGACCGCCTTCTTCAGCTCATCCACCAGCCAGAGGATGTCGTCCAGCCGGTAGGTGGGTTCCCCAAAGCCGCAGAAGACGATCTCCGGGTAGGAGGTCAGGTCCCGGGCCAGCAGATTTTCCAAAGCCTCCTGACGGGTGGGCTCATGCTCCAGCCACAGGTCGTCGGCGTAGATGGAGCCCTTGTGGCCGTTGTGCCGCAAGCAGAATACGCAGCGGCAGTCACAGCGGTTCGTCAGGTTTACATAAAGTGAACCCTCGTATTCGTAAGAAATGGTCATCATATCCCAAACAATCTCCTTCCATTTTCGGTGGTAATGCGGACGACCTCCTCCACAGGCAGCCCCTTGACTGCGGCGATGGTCTCCGCCATTCGGCTTACATAACGTGAATCGTTTCGCTTGCCACGGTAGGGCTCGGGGGCCATGTAGGGGGCGTCGGTCTCGATCATGACGCGGTCCAAGGGGGCCCATTCCAGCACCTCAATGGCCTTCCGGGCGTTCTTAAAGGTAATGACTCCGGTGAAGGAGAGGGTCCAGCCCAGGATGACCAAGGTCTTAGCGACCTCCACCGAACCGGAGTAGCAGTGGAAAACCCCCCGGGCGTTGGGGTGGGCCTTCACCAGGTCCAGGCTGTCCTTATGGGCCTCCCGATCGTGGACGATGGCGGGCAGGTCCAGCTTTTCTGCCAGGTCGAGCTGGGCGTCAAAGAAATCCCGCTCCCTCTTCTGCCCTTCCTCGTCCTTCACCCAGTAGTAGTCCAGGCCAATCTCCCCGATGGCCTTCACCTTGGGATGGGCGGCCATGGCCTCGATTTGGTCCAGGTGGTCGAGGGAAACGCCGTCCAGGTTTTCCGGGTGAATGCCGACGGCGGCATAGACATGGGGATATTTCTCGGCCAGCTCCAGGGAGGCTTGGCTGGTGGGGATGTCACAGCCGGGACAGAGGACAAGGCCCACTCCGGCCCCGGGAAGGGCGGAGAGGACCTGATCTCGGTCGGCGTCGAATGCCTCGTCGTAATAGTGGGCGTGGGTGTCAAACAGCATGGTATTCTTCCTTTATATTCAATGTCTGGCTTTTCCGGGATGGACCAGGGGGAAGAATCACTACCGAGTCCTCATGGTTCAGGGAGATAAATAGCAAGGCTTCCTCATTCTGCCCCTATCATACCTGGTTTTGGGGCAAAAAGCAAGGGTCAGGCCGCCGGCAGGCGGTCCTTCAGACCCACCTTGTCCACGGCGGCGGCGATGACAAGGAACAGGATGCCACTGGCGGTGGCCTGAATCATCGTGCCGATGAACTGGGGCATGAAGCCCGCCATGGACTGCACAAAAAAGACGTTGACGAAGCTGTAAAGGATGGATTCCCCCACACCCGCAATGACCACGGCAGCGATGTTCTGCCCACAGAGAAGCTTCTTGCTCTTTCGGGTAAAGGGGAGGCACATGAGGGCCTTAATGATAAAGGTAGCCAAGGCCCACATGGGGGCGGTGAGCAGATCGGCCAGGGCGGCACCCACGCCGGCCGCGGCTACGGCCCAGGGCAGGGGGAGCAGACAGGCACCCAGATAGATGAGGGTATCTCCAAGGTGGAGGTAGCCTCCGGTGGGGATAGGGATGTGCAATACGTAGGCGGTGGTCACCGTGATGGCGGCGGCAAAGATGGCTGCCATGACCAGTTGATGAAGCTTTTTGTTCTGGGTTCCCATAAAACATCCTCCTCGCGGACCTTGACGGGTCCGGTTTGTTCTGGTAGTATAATAGCAAATAACTGACCCCTTTTAAATATCCAGTTTATAAGTATTTTAGAGGGCCAGATTGGAGGAACCCGGATGACAGAGCTGACACCCACCTTTCAGGAGGGCGGCGCGCCCCTGTATGAGCAACTCTACCGCTACATCGTGGCCCAGATTCGGAGGGGAGCTTTGGCCGAGGGGGAAAAGCTCCCCTCCAAGCGGAGGCTGGCCGAGCATCTGGGGGTGAGCCTCACCACGGTGGAGCGGTCCTACGGTCTGCTGTCCGCCGAGGGCTATGTGGAGGCTTTGCCCCGGAGCGGCTACCGGGTCACCCCCGCCCTCACC
>JAHHSF010000144.1 GCA_020025375.1 Oscillospiraceae bacterium
TACATATACTCTACATTGATACCCGCCTCGTTGAGGGCCAGGAGGACCTGGTTCAGTCCGCCGGGGGTATCCGGGATGGCAACCCCCAGGACAGGGGTGATGTTGTGGATGTACTCGGCGTTCTTGAGGACGTTGGCGGTCTTATACACGTCGTCCACGATGATGCGGGCAATCCCGAAGTCGTTGGTTTCCGAGATGGAAAGGGCCCGCATGTCGATGGCATTCTGAGCGAGCACGGTGGTCATGGCGTAGAGCGAACCGGGGGTGTTCTCCAGAAAGACCGAGATCTGCTTGACGTTCATTTCCATACCCTCCCTTAGATTTTCCGTTTGTCGATGACCCGGACGGCCTTGCCCTCGCTTCGGACGATGGACTTGGGGGCCACCAGGGTGACCTGAGCGGCAAGTCCCAGAAGGGAGCGAAGACCCTCCACCAGCTCCTTCTGCCGGCGGGCGATCTCGCCCATGTTGTCGGTAAACATCTCGGGGGTCATCTCCACATGGACGTCCAGTGTGTCGGTGGACTTGACCCGATCCACAATGATCTGATAGTTGGCAGGATAGCCGTGGTTGAGGAGGACGGTCTCGATCTGGGACGGGAAGACGTTTACGCCCCGGATGATAAGCATATCGTCGGTGCGGCCCATGGGCTTGCTCATCTTCACAAAGGTCCGGCCACAGGAGCAGGTCCCCCGGTGGATGGCGCCAATGTCCCGGGTGCGGTAGCGGAGCAGGGGAAAGGCCTGCCGGGTGATGCAGGAAAAGACAAGCTCCCCCTGCTGGCCGTCGGGAAGGACCTCGCCGGTCTCCGGGTCGATAATCTCCACGATGAAGTGGTCCTCGTTCACGTGCATTCCATCTTGAGCCGAGCACTCGTAGGCCACGCCGGGGCCCATGATTTCGGTAAGGCCGTAGATGTTGTAGGCCTTGATGCCCAGCTTCTTTTCAATGTCCCGGCGCATCTCCTCGCTCCAGGCCTCGGCCCCGAAGATGCCAGCCTTCAGGGAAAGCTCATCAGGGGATATTCCCATCTCCTGGAGGGTCTCGCCGATGTAGTCGGCGTAAGAGGGGGTGCAACACAGGATGGTGGAGCCGAAGTCCTTCAAAATGGTGATTTGTCGGGCGGTGTTGCCCGAAGAGGCCGGGATGACGGTGGCCCCCAGCTTGGTAGCGCCCCCGTGTAGTCCTAAGCCGCCGGTAAAGAGACCGTAGCCGTAGGAGATGTGGACCTTGTCCTCTTCAGTGGCCCCCGCGGCCACCAGCTGGCGGGCTACGATGGTGTCCCAAATGTCCAGATCTTCCAGGGTGTAGCCCACCACGATCTGCTTGCCGGTGGTGCCCGAGGAGGCGTGGAGCCGTACAATGTCCTTCATGGGGACGGCAAAGAGACCGTAGGGGTAGGTGTCCCGCAGGTCCTTTTTATAGGTGAAGGGGAGCTTGTGGAGGTCGTTGGCACTCTGGATGTCGTCGGGGGTCACGCCCTGCTCTTCCATGAGGTGGCGGTAGTAGGGCACGCTGTCGTAGGCGTGGCGGACCTGCCTGACCAGACGCTCGTCCTGCCAGGCGCGAATCTGCTTCCGGGAGGCACACTCAATCTCCGGCTGATAATATTTTTCCACTGGGATCAGACCTTCCTCGATTGACAGTTTTTTATTTCGTTACCGCCCTTCCAAGGGCGAAGGCTTTTTTGTTCAGCTCCAGGAATTTGGTGGGCACCACGGTCTCCATGGCCGCTTGCCAGGCATCCTCGGGCAGATGAAAGTAGTGGGAAAGCCGCCCCATGAGTACCAGGTTCACGGCCTTTGCCGACCCGGCCGCCTCAGCCAAGGCCAGAGCGTCTATGGCATCCAAACAGACCCCGGTAGCGCGTATCTTCTCCACCAGGTTTTCAGGGTACTGGGCCGCGCCGGTGATGACCGGCATAGGGTCAATCTGCTGGGTGGAGGTGATGATCTGGCCGCCGGCTTTCAGGTAGGGAAGCCACCGGGCGGCCTCCAGAAGCTCAAAGGAGATGATGTAGTCGGCCTCCCCCTTGTCGATGATGGGGGAATAGACCTTGTCGCCGTAGCGAACGTAGGTAACCACGCTTCCGCCCCGCTGGCTCATGCCGTGGACCTCGGACACCTTCACGTCATAGCCCTGGGCCATGAGGAGTCGGCCCAACAGCTTGCTGGCCAGGAGGGAACCCTGACCGCCCACACCGACAATCATGATATTTTTGGTTTCCATAGGGTCAGTCCTCCTTGACGTTGTGCTGAAACGCCCCAAAGGCGCAGAGCTGCTCACAGACCCCACACCCCACGCAGAGGGTGGCGTCCACCTGGGCGCAGCCGTCCTTCATGGAGATGGCGGGACAGCCAATCTTCATGCAGGCCTTACAGCCTTTGCATGTTTCCGGGTCCACCGACAGGGCGGGCTTGGGCTTCACGTATTTCAGCAAGGCGCAGGGCCGGCGGCTGATGATGACAGAAGGCTCGGCGGCGGCCAGTTCCTCCTTGACGGCCTGGTCGCAGGCCTTCAGGTCGTAGGGGTCCACCACACGGACCCGGCGGAAGCCCAGGGCTTTGCACAGGGCCTCCAGATCAATTTTCCCGGCGGGGTCCCCCTTGATGTTATAGCCGGTGGTGGGGTTTTGCTGGTGGCCGGTCATGCCGGTAATGGAGTTGTCCAAAATAATGACGGTGGAGTTGGACTGGTTATAGGCGATATTTGCCAGGCCGGTCATGCCGGAGTGCATGAAGGTGGAGTCCCCGATGACGGCCACGGTCCTGCCCTCGGCCTCGGCACCCCCGGCCTTGTTGAAGCCGTGGATGGCAGAGATGGAGGCCCCCATGCAGAGGGTCATATCCATGGCGGTCAGGGGAGCGACAGCACCCAGGGTGTAGCAACCGATGTCGCCGAGAACGGCGCAGTTGTTCTTGCTCAGGGTGTAGAACAGGCCCCGGTGGGGGCACCCGGCGCACATGACGGGGGGACGGGGCGGGATGGAATCGGCGAGAGCCTTCCCGGTATGTACCTTC